>JAFGMJ010000227.1 GCA_016927635.1 Actinomycetota bacterium | reverse complement strand
CCACATGATTTTATAAAATCTATTATTAATTTCTGCTTAAAAAATTTTTTGCTGACTGATTTTTTTTCAAAATCTTCAAGAAGTAATTTATCAATGGAAAGAATTGAACAATATGCTAAATATTTTTCAGGGTTTTTTAATATATTCATCAGTTTTGTTTTTTCAACGGGAGGAAGAAACAATTCTGCTATTTTTCCAAAAGGTTGAATATAGTTTGCGCACATCCAGTGAATCAGTTTTAACCTTGAAATATCAAAGACTTCAATATCTCCAAAAATGTATGCAATAAATTTTAAACTAGCGTCTTTAACGTAAGAATATTTTTTTATTCTACAAACATAACCTGTTTCTATGCGGTTTTTAAGCGGAATTGCAACAATGCTGCCTGTTTTTATACGCCCGGCGAGATTTGGCGGTATTATATAGTCAAAACGGCGGTTAAAATCCAAAACCCTGCTATCAGGATAAACTTCTGCGTAGCCATGGTCCATGTTGAAAATTTTGTATTTTTTATTTTAAACCAAGAAAGTTCTTTATATCGTCAACCCGGTCAAGTTTCTCCCAGGTAAAATCCCTGTCATGTCTTCCAAAATGGCCATAAGATGCTGTTTTCCTGTAAATTGGCCTTAGAAGATCCAGGTTTTTTACTATTGCGCCAGGCCTTAAATCAAAAAGCTCTTTTACGGCGTCATCTATTTTTAATTTATCTATTTTTTCAGTTCCAAAAGTGTCGACCATTATTGAGACAGGGTGCGCAACACCAATTGCATAGGCAACTTCTATTTCAAGCTTATCAGCAACGCCAGCTGCTACAAGATTTTTTGCAACATGCCTGGCGGCATAACTTGCCGATCTGTCGACTTTTGATGGATCTTTTCCTGAAAAACAGCCTCCGCCATGCCTTGCATAACCTCCATATGTATCTACTATTATTTTCCTGCCTGTAAGACCCGTATCCCCCATTGGGCCACCAATGGTAAATTCACCTGTAGGGTTTACATAAAGTTTAAGGTCTTTAGAAATATATTGTTCCGGTATAATAGGCTTTATTACAAATTCACGTATATCGGGCGCTATCTGCGCTTCTATATCTATCATCGGTTTGTGCTGGCATGCAACAACCACAGTATTTACTGAAACCGGTTTGCCATCATCATAGGATACGGTAACCTGTGTTTTGCCATCCGGCCTGAGATAAGGTAAAATACCGGCTTTTCTTACTTCTGCAAGCCTGTGGGAAAGCTGGTGTGCAAGCTGGATGGGAAGCGGCATGTATTCCGGTGTCTCATTGCAGGCAAAACCAAACATCATACCCTGGTCACCTGCGCCTATCATATCTATTTCGTCTCCATACCCGTTACCTGCTCTTGCCTCAAATGATTTATTTACCCCCTGGGCAATATTTGAAGATTGTTTTCCTATAGAAGTCATAACCCCACATGTCTCGTAATCAAAACCATATTTTGCTCTTGTGTAACCTATATTTTTTATAACTTCTCTTACTATATCAGGTATTTCGACATAGATTTCAGTGGTTATCTCGCCTGCTACCACTACTATGCCAGTTTTTAAAAGAGTTTCAACTGCAACTCTTGCTTTTATATCCTGTGATAATATCGAATCAAGAATCGCATCTGATATCTGGTCAGCCATTTTATCCGGATGACCTTCTGTAACCGATTCCGACGTAAATACATAACTACCTTTCCTGCTCATTTAATCCTCCTGAATTATTACAAATCTTTAATTATTTCATTCCATATTAATCTTGCAATGATGCGCTTTTTATCTCTTTTTGATTTAACAATATTTCTTTTGGCAGGTATGATAATGACTTCATTGCGCTCACTTTCAAAACCTATATCTTCTCTTGATATATCATTCAAAACAATCATATCAATATTTTTACCCCGCATTTTATTTTTTGTGTTTTCAATATTTTCTCCGCTTTCAGCAGAAAATCCTACAAGATACTGGCCTTCTCTCTTTTTTTCTGCAAGAATGGATAAAATATTTATGTTTTCTGCAAATTTTAATTTCGATATTATATCATCATTTTTCTTCAACTTATAATCATATTTTGTCTGCGGGATTATATCACTTACAGCAGCGGCCATAACTGTTATATCTGAATATTCATAATATTTCAGAAGTTTTTCAAGCATTTCTGCGCTGCTGCTTGCTTTTATATTTTTTATGCCTGAAGGAACGATTAGGCTGCCTGACGCCATTACAAGCACTACTTCTTTTGCCCCCCTGAAATATGCTTCTTTTGCAACCTCAAGCCCCATTTTACCGCTTGACCTGTTTGAGATAAAGCGGACACTGTCGATATACTCAACTGTTCCTCCAGCACTTACCAGCACAGTCTTGCCCTTTAAATCACTGGAAATGCTAACAGACTCCTCAAGAGCCTCTATAATGCTTTCTTCAGGAGCAAGTCTTCCCCTTCCCTCTGAACCGCATGCTAGCCTTCCTTCCTCTGGATTTATGATAAAATATCTCCCATTGTTTTTAAGCAATCTTATATTATTTTGTATTAAAGGGTTTTCAAACATTACCTCATTCATTGCAGGAGCTATAAGCACTGGACATTCTGATGCCAATATGGCTGTTGTCAAAAAATTATCGCATATTCCTGAGGCAATTTTTGAAATAGTGTTAGCTGAAGCAGGAGCTACAAGTATTGCATCGCAACTTTGCGGGATTGATATATGATAGATTTTATCTTCATTTTCAAATTGATCTATAATAGTTTTTTTGCCACTTATAGAACTCAGTGTTAATGAGCTTATAAATTTAGTGGCATTTGGAGTAAGCACAGGAAAAACTTCTGCTCCCAACTTTATAAGCCTGGAACAAATATAAGCAGCTTTATATGCCGCAATGGAAGCTGTGATACAGAGCATTATTCTTTTATTTTTCAGAATAGAGGAAGAGTCTTTGCCGGTGTTCATATTAAAAAATCAAAACTTAATATTTGCTATAAAATCATAAAAATCATGAAAAATAAGACTTTATTTTTGCTATTAATATAAAGCCTTTTAATACATGTTTTATTTTACCTGTGAGAAAGTTATCTTGCCTTCAAATAATTCCTGCACTGTTATTTCCAGCGGATCTTCAGAATCTGTTTCAACAAGAGGAGGAACCACACTGGCCCTTTCCATATTTCTTTTTGCGCTTATATATTGACCAAGTTCTCTTGCTCTTTTTGCAAGAGCAATGCATAAAGAATATTTACTCCCCACATAATCTGTCAATGAATCCACTTTATAAAGATCCATAAAATCTTACGCTCCTTTTAAAAAAAATTTTTTTTGCAAAAAATATTAATCCTTTATATTTTTTGCCTGCATTTTCAGTATATATCTCAGGTTAAGCAAAGCTTCATTATAATCATTATTTACAATAATGCAATCATAATATTTCTGGTAATCAAGCTCTGAATTTGCTGTAACGAGCCTTTTTTCAATAATATGGGGCTCTTCTGTATTTCTTTTATGCAGCCTTTCTTTCAATACATGCATCGATGGAGTTATAATAAAAATCATATAAGCCTCAGGCATAAACTTTTTTACCTGCATTGCTCCCTGGACTTCGATTTCAAGTATTATATTATTGCCATTTTCTATTTCTTTTTCGACAAACATCTTTGGCGTACCGTACTTATAACCACAGTATTCGGCATATTCAAGCAGCATGCTTTGATTAATCATGGAATCGAATTCCTCTTCTGTTATGAATCTGTATTTTTTACCTTCAATCTCATTTTTTCTTCTGGGCCTTGTTGTTACTGATACAGATACATGAAATTTTTTCAGACTTTTTATTGCATCATTAATCAGGGTGCTTTTACCGGCGCCACTTGGCCCGGAAATGACAAACAATCTTCCTTTGTGCTTATTGATCATATTATTATTTTATTAAGAGGCTTTTTTTTAGCCCGAAATAATTGCAAAAGTCCTCTTTTTGCCTGCTGCCAAGGCCATTAATTTTTTTGCAAGTGCTTATTTTTAACTTTTTAAGAATATTTAAAGCAGTTATCCTGCCGGTTTTTGGGAGTGAGCATACAACCTCAATTACCTTCATGTCCATTACACTTCGGTAGTATCTAATTTCTGAAAAAACTTCTTTTATGCTTATTTTTCCACTCTTTAAATCCTTTTTTAAATCAGATCTTAGTTTCCTGATTTTACGTGCATTTTCTATATCAGATAATGGGATTTTATTAGATATCATAGGACGATGTCTTTCGCATTATTATTTATAATATTCAATGTCTCAGTGATTATTTTTAAAAAACTGTATCATATCTATTAAACAACACTTCCGGCTTTTTCTATATCTTCAAGTATAGATCTTACTTTATCTGCAGGATTATCTGCCTGGGTTACAGGCCTGCCCACTATAATATAATCGGCTCCATTTTTAATTGCAGCAAATGGATTGCTGATTCTTTTCTGGTCCTGGGATCCGTCATCTACTAATCTTATTCCTGGCGTAGCTATATAAATTTCTTTACCAAGTTTTTCCCTAAGATAGATAACTTCGTTTGGCGAGCATACTATTCCATCTATACCGCTTTTAAAGGCCATGTCTGCAAGGCCTGCGACTGATAGCCTGAAATCTTTTTCAAACCCTATTATTTTCAAATCATCATTATCAAGACTTGTAAGAATCGTAACAGCAAAAAGCATGGGAGTTTTTATTCCTGCCTTGCTTGCAGCCGATTCTGCAGATTCTTTTGCAGTTTTAAGCATTGAGGTTCCTCCAGATGAATGCATTGTGACTTTTGAAACACCCAGCAAGGTAATTGCATTCATTGCACGTCCAACAGTATTGGGTATGTCATGAAGCTTAGCATCCAGCATTATCTCATAGCCAAAACTTTTAATCGTTTTTATTATGTCAAGACCACAGCTGTATATGACCTCAAATCCTATCTTTAATGTTGAAATATTGTTTTTTATCTGAGTACATAGCTTAATTATTTCCTGCTTTGAACTCAAATCCACACTTACTATAAGCCTGTCTTTTATATTTATTTGATGAAAATTGCTTATCTGTTTTATATCATTCATTCTTTATTTTCCTTCATTGAAGAAAATATAATAAAAAATTCTTTATCCTTTAATAATATTGCTTATGGCAATACCTTTAAGCATCTTAATATCGCCAATATTTTTTCTGCGCATATATTGTTTAATGCCCTGCAGTATATCCCTTCCGCATTCAGGATAAATAAAATTAGCAGTACCAACGCCTACTGCGCTGGCTCCGGCTATTATAAACTCAATTGCATCCTGCCATGTCATTATTCCGCCAATGCCTATAATAGGTATTATATTTTCTTTTGCAAGTTCAAAAACTTTTAAAAGTGCTACCGGTTTAATAGCCGGGCCTGAAAGGCCGCCTGTAATATTTCCAAGTTTGGGTTTACAGGTTTCTATATCAAATGCTGTTGCGGGTATAGTATTTATTACAGCGGCAGCATCTGCCCCATATTTCTTTGCTGCAGAAGCAGTTTCAGAAATATTATTATAATGTCCGCTTAGCTTTACAATTATACCTGTATGGAGTATCTCTTTGGTGGCAGCAACGATATTTCCCACCTGTTCTGCAGAAGCGCAGAAAGCTATGCCTCCTTCAGCGACATTTGGGCATGACAGATTCAGCTCAACAGCGATTATTTCTTCTTCAATATTCTTAATTTTGTATGCTATTTTTTTAAACTCATCTAAATCCCTGCCAAATATACTGGGTATTATTTCTACACCCAGTTTTTTTGCTTCCTGCAGCTGTTCATTGATGAAATAATCTATTCCCTCATTCTGCAGCCCTATAGAATTTAACATACCTGAAGATGTTTCGCATATTCTAGGCGGCAAATTGCCAGCCATTCTTTCCAGGGAAAAACTTTTTGTTGTTATTGCCCCAAGAACCGAAACATCGTAAAATTTAGAATATTCTATGCCGCTTGCAAATGTTCCTGAACATGTAATGACCGGATTCTTAAGCACTATATTACCCATCCTGACTTCAAGCCCCGTTTCATCTGAAAAATAATCAGTCAAAACAAACCTCCATCAAATCGAATGCTGGTCCGTCACTGCAGACTTTTTTATAACTGTAGCCATTGTTTTTATTTTTTATTTTTATTACGCATCCCATGCATGCCCCTATGCCGCATGCCATTTTTTCTTCCATAATTGCAATAGCTCTTACTTTTCTGTCTTTTAAAAAAGACTGCGCCTGCTTCAGCATTTCCAGGGGACCGCATACAATAAAATGATGGTCTTTAAACTCGCTGAAGTTTTCTCGTATATAATTTAAGGGAATCCCTTTTTCTCCGAAAACGCCGTTTTCGGAGAAAATTTTGTAGTCTTTTAATATTTTTATCAGGTCCCTTTCCCATGTATAAAAAGCCTCATCCTTAAAGCCAGCGAAGAAATGCACAGTTTTTCCAATGCTTTTCAGATTTTTTGCAATAAGACAAAGAGGCACTACGCCAATTCCGCCTCCGATAAGAACAAATCTGGAGTCATTTTCAGGTATTTTAATTGGCTGGCCCAGTGGACCCACAAAATCCAAAGACTCCCCTTTTCGCAAATCCGCCATAAATTGTGTGCCTCTTCCCCTTACAAGAAAAAGCACGGAAAACACATTGAATTGTTCATCTATCTCATAAATGCTGAATGGGCGCCTTAAAAGAGGGTCATCGCTTCCCTGCCTTGAACATTTTATATTTATAAATTGAGCAGGTTTTGCATTTTTACAGATATATGGGGAAAATACCTCGAGCTTATACAGATTATCGCTGTATTTACGGTTTGCGACTATTTCGCCTTTAAGAGTTTTCATAAATTATTCGCTTTGCAGTATATAAATGATTATTAATTTTATATCATTTCAAGAATGAAATATTAATTATAATTAAAATAAATTGCAATTTAATATTTTTAATCAATCAGTAATCCTGAATGCATTTGACATCTATTTTTGCCTTTGACTTAAATTCCCTTATGCCCTGTATCAGAGCCGAAGCTGCTGAAAGGGTTGTTATTGATGGTATGTTGTGCATGACTGCGGCAGTCCTGAGATAATAGCCGTCGCTTCTTGCATTTCTTCCTTCAGGAGTATTTATTATAAGATCCACCTCATTGTTTTTTATCATATCCAAAACATTCGGCCTTCCCTCGCTTATTTTTAAAACCCATTCACAGTTAATGCCGTTTTTTTCAAGTATTTCCGATGTCCCTTTTGTGGATATTATTTTAAAACCAAGTTCATGCAGTTGCCTGGCCAGGGGAACAATATTTTTCTTATCCTTATTATTAACGCTGATAAAGACTATTCCTTTTGTGGGCATCATCTGATTTGCAGCAATCTGGGATTTTGCATATGCGATTCCAAAATTTTTATCTATTCCCATTACTTCACCTGTTGACTTCATTTCAGGTCCTAAAATAGTATCAAAACCTGGAAATCTGTTAAAAGGAAGGACCGCTTCTTTTATGCTGAAATAGTCAAGGTTAAGGCAGTCAACCCTTTTGAAAGCTATTTCTTTCAGTTTCTTTCCGCTCATAACTCTTGCTGCTATTTTAGCAAGCGGAACTTTTGTTGATTTACTGACAAAAGGCACTGTCCTTGATGCCCTAGGATTTGCTTCAAGCACATAGACTTTTGAGTTTTTTATTGCATATTGTATATTGATAAGACCGCGGACCTTGAGCCCTTCTGCAATTTTTAATGTATAGTCTTTTATATCATCAATAATATCATCTTTAAGAGTGTATGGTGGAATAACGCATGCGCTATCGCCTGAATGTATGCCAGCTTCCTCAATATGTTCCATTATTGCGCCGATATATAGCTCTTGTCCGTCAAAAATTGCATCGACATCGACCTCAATTGCATCTTCAAGGAACTTGTCAACAAGAATAGGCTTATCAGGTGATATAAGTGATGCGCTGTTTATATAATTTACAAGGCTTTCGCTGGTATAAACAATATTCATCGCCCTTCCTCCCAGAACATATGAAGGCCTTACAAGAACCGGGTATCCTATCCTTTCAGCAATAGCAAGAGCCTCTTCAGTTTTCATTGCGGTGCCATTATCGGGTTGAGGTATGTCAAGACTGCTAAGCATAGCTCCAAATCTTTTTCTGTCTTCGGCAAGGTCTATACTGTCCGGAGATGTGCCAAGTATGTTAACCCCGGCCTTGCTTAATCGCATCGCAAGCTTTAGTGGCGTCTGGCCGCCAAATTGCACTATTACACCGGCCGGCTTTTCCGCCTCTATTACATTCATTACATCTTCAAAAGTAAGGGGCTCAAAATAAAGTCTGTCTGAAGTATCGTAATCTGTTGATACAGTTTCAGGATTGCAGTTTATCAGAATAGTCTCATATCCGTCATCATGAAGCGCAAAAGAAGCATGAACGCAGCAGTAATCAAATTCTATGCCCTGGCCTATCCTGTTTGGTCCGCTTCCCAAAATAATAATTTTGTTTTTAGGCGAAGGCTTTATCTCGTCTTCGGTTTCATAAGTCGAATAATAATAAGAAGTATAAGCTTCAAATTCTGCAGCACATGTATCAACTGTTTTAAAGGTTGGATTGATTGACAGCTTTTTCCTTAATTTCCTTATATCCTCCTCTCTGCAGCTGCACATATGGGCTATCTGAATATCTGAATATCCCATCCTTTTTGCATCACTGAGCAAATCATCGCAAAGGTTTTCAATGCTGCAGGATTCAAATTTTTTCTCAAAATCCACTATTTGCTTTATATTGTATAAAAACCATGGATCTATTTTTGTACTGTTAAATATTTCATCAGTGCCAATACCCTGCTGCATTGCATATTTAATATAAAAAATTCGGTCCTGATTGGGCACAGTCAGCATTGAACTCAATGACTCTTTTTTTATAATATTGACTCCGTCGCTGCCAAGCCCATATCTGTCGATTTCAAGAGATCTTATTGATTTCTGAAGCGCCTCTTTAAATGTTCTGCCAATAGACATCACTTCTCCTACAGATTTCATTCTTGTGGTGAGGCTTACATCTGTTCCGGGGAATTTTTCAAAAGCCCATCTGGGAAATTTTACAACAACATAATCTATTGATGGTTCAAAACATGCAGGAGTTTTTTTTGTAATATCATTTGGTATTTCATCAAGAGTATAGCCGACAGCAAGCTTGGTTGCTATTTTTGCTATGGGAAAACCTGTCGCTTTTGAAGCAAGGGCACTGCTTCTGGATACCCTGGGATTCATTTCTATTACAACCATTTTCCCGTCTTCAGGATTTACTGCAAACTGTATATTTGAACCACCGGTCTCGACTCCTATTTCCCTTATTATCCTGAGAGAGGCATGGCGCATTTCCTGATATTCTTTTTCTGTAAGAGTCTGCGCGGGAGCTACGGTTATGCTGTCACCGGTATGAACGCCCATTGGGTCGAAATTCTCTATCGAACATACAATTACTGCATTATCGTTTTTATCCCTCATAACTTCAAATTCATATTCTTTCCACCCTGCTACAGATTTCTCAATAAGAACCTGTGAAACAGGCGAAAAATCAAGGCCCCGTGTGACTATTTCAATAAATTCCTCCTTGTTGAAAGCAAGCCCTCCCCCAATGCCTCCAAGCGTAAAACTTGGCCTTACTACAAGCGGAAACTTAAGCCTGCTGCTGATTTCAAGCGCATCTTCAAGCGTATGTACATATTCGCTTGCCGGCATATCCAGATTTATATTTGTCATCGCCTTTTTGAAAAGCTCCCTGTCTTCAGCTTTATTGATTACATCCACATCTGCTCCTATAAGTTCTACGCCATATTTTTCAAGTATTTTTTCTTTTGCAAGCGACACAGCAGTATTTAAGCCGGTTTGGCCGCCAAGCGTAGGAAGCAATGCGTCAGGCCTTTCTTTTTTTATTATTTTAGCTACAAATTCAGTATTAACAGGTTCAATATATGTACTGTCTGCAAATTCAGGATCAGTCATTATAGTTGCAGGGTTTGAATTTACAAGTATTACATGGTATCCCTCCTCTTTTAATACTTTGCAGGCCTGTGTTCCCGAATAATCAAATTCGCATGCCTGGCCAATAACTATCGGTCCTGAACCTATAAGCATTATTTTTTTTAAATCTTTTCTTTTTG
>JAFGMJ010000024.1 GCA_016927635.1 Actinomycetota bacterium | reverse complement strand
GGATGTGCCTGCAGGTGATATTGGAGTGGGGGCGAGAGAAATAGGGTTCCTTTACGGACAATATAAAAGAATAAGGAATGTCTACGAGGGTGCCTTAACAGGTAAAGGCTTGGCTTATGGTGGGAGTCTTGGGAGAACAGAAGCCACAGGACATGGGCTGGTATATTTCATGGAAGAAATGTTAAATTCAAGAAAGATGGATTTTAAAGATAAGAAAGTAGTAATTTCCGGTTCAGGAAATGTGGCCATTTATGCAGCTCTTAAGATACAAAATATTGGCGGTATTATAGTTGCCATGAGTGACTCAAATGGGTACATATTTGACCCGGATGGACTGGATATTGGAGCAATACGATCCGGTAAAGAAGTTGAAAGAAAAAGAATAAGCCAGTGCTATCTTCCCGAAAAAGGGACAAGGTATATTGACAGGTGTGATGATATATGGTCAGTAAAGTGTGATATAGCCTTACCCTGTGCCACACAAAATGAGATAGATATCAATTCCGCAAAACGGCTGGTAGAAAATGGCTGTTTTGCTGTTGGCGAGGGTGCAAACATGCCATGTGCCCCGGAAGCAATAAAAATATTTTTGGAAAACAATGTTTTATATGGTCCTGGTAAAGCTGCCAATGCTGGAGGTGTTGCAACTTCAGCACTTGAGATGCAGCAGAATTCTATGAGAACATTCTGGACTTTTGAAGAAGTCGATGCGAAATTAAGAGAGATAATGAAAAATATTTACAAAAAATCAAATGAAGCAGCAAAAGAATATGGTTGTGAAGGAAACCTTCTTGCAGGTGCAGATATCGCAGGATTCTCAAAAGTCGCAGATGCGATGATGGCCCAGGGAGTTGTTTAGTTCATTAAAATAATTTGTTCATAATTTACTGCAAAGCCTGTAATAATAAATATACTGATTAATTTCAAAGCCCCATTAATGTGTGGGGCTATTTTTTTAAATTATAATAAACCCGACTTCCGCACTTTTTAACAAAATTATATACCAACAATTCATATTCAAGCACAAAAATAACCCCAACATTTCAAAATGCCAATGTAGTGCCTTAGTAAAAATAAGTACTTGACTTTTTATCATAAGTATTGTATACTTTAGGTATGTATGTAAGAGTAAAGACATCACCAAACAGCAAGGGAAAATCTGTTCAGATCGTATCTACTACAAGAAAAGGAAGCCATGTAATCCAGAAGATAGTAAGACACGTGGGCATGGCATATGATGATTATGAACTTGAAAAGCTAAGACTGCTTGCTGAATCAATCAAGGCAAAACTTGAGGCAGACTGCCAGGAGCTGCTGATATCGCCTGAAGAGCTTGCAAGAATAAAAATACAAACAGATAAATTCTCTGACGATGACTACAAGGTTAATTTAAAAGACTTAAAAGAGGAAGCAAGAATTGTATCAGGAATTCATGATATATGCGGGACACTGTTTGATGAAATAGGATATTACAAGGTATTTGCACACCCCTCGCACAATGTTTATGTGGCCAATATATTTAAAGACATAGTTCTTGCAAGAATTGCAAATCCTGCATCCAAGCGTGCGTCAGTTGACATGCTGGAGGAAGATTTCGGAATATCAATAGATCTTGACAGTGCATACAGGATGATGGACAAACTTGATGATAAAGCAGTAGATAAACTTCAGAGGCTGTCATATTCTGCTACGGCAAGTCTATTTGGCCATAACATAAGTGTGATATTTTTTGACTGCAGCACAATATATTTTGAATCATTTACAGAAGACAGCTTAAAGAAAAACGGATGGTCAAAGGATAAAAAGTTCGGCCAGCCTCAGGTGCTATTTGCCCTTATGGTAACAGAAGAGGGTCTTCCCGTAGGATACCGAATATTTGAGGGAAACAGATATGAAGGGTCCACCCTTATTCCTTTTCTGCTTCAAATCAAGCAGAAATATAACTTAGAGAATATAATATTTGTTGCAGACAGCGCCATGATGGCAGGCTACAACACAAGCTTCTTAGATGAAAATAAATTCAGCTACATAGTTGGGGCAAGACTTAAATCCCTTCCCAAAGATCTTAAAGATAAAATACTTGATGCAAAAAACTACACCGATGCCGAGGGTGGCCAAATAGCAAGCTTTGGATACAACAGTAGAAGGTTAATTGTAAGCTACAGCCAAGAGAGAGCAAAAAAAGATGCTGCCGATAGAGAGGCTGCTATTGAAGCAATTTGCAAAAGACTTGAAAAAACAACTAACCCCAAAGACTACCTCTCAAGCTACGGATATAAAAAATATATAAAGACAGACAAAGCTACAAAACTGTCCCTTGATAAGGATAAAATTGAAGCTGATAGCGCATATGATGGACTACTTGGTGTTATTACCAATGATAAGGACAGCTCTCCTTCACAGATACTGTCCCATTATCATAACCTGTATGTGGTTGAAGATGCATTCAGGCTTACAAAACATGATCTTGCGCTAAGACCTGTATTTCACTGGAAACCAGCCAGGGTATCTGCTCATATAGCTATATGTTTTTGTGCATACAGCTTAATAAAGTATCTTGAATACAGGGTTAGGCTTCAGTACAAAAAGCTATCACCTGAAAAGATACGCCAGACCCTAATAAGAGTTCAGACCTCAGTGCTATATGACACTAAAAGAAAGATACGTTATGGATTGCCATCAAAAATGTCAGCCGATGCAAGAAAGATATATGACATATTTAAAATAAAAAAGAATTTAACACCATACATAATAAAGAAATTGTAGTGCCTTTAAAAATTTAAAAACTCTTTATTTTGTGCTTAAATTCCTGTTTTTTAAAAAATAGTGCGGAAGTCGGGAGGATATTTTTGGCAACAGGGAATAGTGATGTATAGACTAATAATTTTACCTGCTGCTGCACGTTTTTTAAAAAAAATTAAAGAGAAGTCATTAAGACTGGTATTTCAAAAAGCTATTGATGAAATAATTAAAAACCCGTATTCAGGTGAACCAAAAACAGGAGATCTCCTGGGTGTTTATTCTTATAATTTTTTTTATAATAAGACAAATTATGAAATTGCATATACTATCATCGAAGGTAATGAAAAG
>JAFGMJ010000226.1 GCA_016927635.1 Actinomycetota bacterium | reverse complement strand
TTATAGACTCTTCCCTTGACAATTGACAGCCACCTGTCATCTGAAATCCTGGGAAGAACCTTAATGACACTTTTTATCGCTGTGGTTGTACTATAAAGCCTTAATTTTTCTTTCAGAGTCATTTTTTTTCCCCCTTATACCAGGATGATAAAGTTTTTTTATTAATTTATTAATGAAACTAAGCCCTTAGCTTTGCCGCTGCTATCTCTGCTGCATTGCTTATCTGATAAGAAATCGGTGAAGCTGTAAGCGCAGGGTGCGTACCCATCTGGAATGTCGAAATATCATTGGCCGTCATTTTCTTTGCAATACAGCCGCTTATCAGGTTTATCAGCTCTCCGCCTGATTTTGCACCTATAAGCTCACCTCCGATTATTATTCCGGTTCCTTTTTCAAATATAAGACTGACTTTGAGATTGCTTGCACCTGGCATACATCCAGGGTGGCTGTTTGGTCCCTCAGCCTGGCCAACTACAAAATCATAACCTTCACTGCATGCTTCAGATATGGAAAGGCCAGTTCTAGCCATAGCTGTGTCTCCTATTACAGTGGAATAAGTTCCTATGACGCCGTCATTTGACCTGTTTGTATCATAAAGATTTGCGCCAGCTATTCTAGCTTCATTGGTTGCCACAGAGGCAAGCATATAATTTACCGGTTTATTATTAAAGAAAGATCTTTTATCACAGCAATCTCCGCATGCAAAAATATCTGCTGCACTTGTCTGCATATATCTGTTTACTTTTATTGCGCCCTTTTCATTTAATTCAATACCTGCTTTTTTTGCAATTTCAGTATTTGGCCTTGATCCAATGCCAATTAAGACCACATCAGCTTTAATGGTTTTTTTACTTGACAGGCTGACCCCATTTGCAGTATCGTCTCCGACAATTGCCTCTACTCTATCATTTGTGATTAAATTAACTCCATTTTTTTCTATTATTGCTTCGCCCTGGATACAAAATTCTTCATCAAAAGCAAGCATAAGGCAATGCGGAAGCATTTCCACCACGGATACATTTATGTCCCTGTTCTTTTTGCACTCATCTGCAAATTCCATACCAATAAAACCTCCGCCTATAATTACCATGTCATGGGCTTTATTGACTTCTTCAAGCAGTAAGCCTAAGTAAGGTTCATCTTTTTTAACTGTATATACACCTTTTTTATCAGAACCAGGTATTGGCGGGACTGTCGGCTCCGAGCCAGTGGCTATTACAAGTTTTTCATATTTTATTACTTCTCCATCAGATGAAAGAATTTTATGCCCATCTTTATCTATTTCAGAAATGCTGCTTATTAAAAGATCTATGCCATTTTTTTCAAGTACTGCATCCGGTATAAGATTTTTATCGGTTGTGCCCACAGTTCCATAAATATAAGGTATCCCACAGGGTATGAGGACTTTTTCCTCTTTCCTGACTATAAGCACTCTTTTATCAGGATAAAATCTTTTTGCTGTTATTGCTGCTGTAAGGCCTGCAGCGCTTCCGCCTATTATAGCTATATCAGTTTCTTTCATCTTTTCTCCTTATTTTTTTAAATATGCTTTTGTAAAAAATATATTTTACAATCTTATGAGCATATGCCCATTAATAAAATATAACAATTTTATCTTCATATGTAAAATATAATTTTTTATTTATTAATTGTAATTATTTTCCATTTTTTTAATTTTTGTTGCATAGAAAATAAAAGCTTATTTCTATAAATCAAGTCTTTATTTTTTTATCTTTTAAACCTGCAAATATAAGAGGAAACACTATATCACTCGTGCAGCATGGTATCCAGACTGCAAAAAAAAGAAAAACAAACACAGCAATATATAAATACCATGTTCTTATTATACCCAATGCCATTATTATATGAAATGTTGAAGCCCATGTACTCAACAGTACATGGCCTGCATGAGGAAATTTTGTTGTTGGTTTGAAAAAGGCTAAAAGTATTCCAAGAAACGCTAAAGGATTTACCAGGTACCATTTTTCAATGA
Organism: Actinomycetota bacterium; assembly: GCA_016927635.1. Lineage (GTDB taxonomy): Bacteria > Actinomycetota > Humimicrobiia > Humimicrobiales > Humimicrobiaceae > VGAZ01. The sequence goes on along the minus strand of JAFGMJ010000226.1, from coordinate 3,122 downwards.
AGCCAAGATGTATTCCCTTATTTGGTAAATCAAGCATTAATTCTCCTAAATAAGGAATCAAAGAATCGCTTAAAGTAGCTATTCCAACAGAACCGAAATAGCCAATCAGAATAACAGGCATTATTATGCTTTTTTTGCTGCCCTTTGCATGAAGAATATACATTGAAGCAGTAGTAAAAGCACTTAATAGTACGTGCAGGGGATGCAAAATATAAAAAATATTGTAAGACTGGCTGCTGGAAAACTTATAGGAAAACAGCATTATTATTATACCAGTAACTGCACCAATAGCAGTAAAAGGCAAATGTTTTCTCAGCTCTAATGCTATAAACTTTAACATTTTAATTGCCCAGACTTACAGTTTTATGTTTTTTTATAAATATTTTGAAATATTTCTTTTTATTGTATTAAGAGCCTATATAAATTTTCATCAAATAACCATAAAGGTTATTCCCTGGCCATATATGCTCCACATTTTGGACACTGTATATTGTAGCATGGGGTACCGGGCTGGTGCGCTACTTTTGTTCCGCAGCTTGGGCATACACAATCTCCACCAGGTCCTAACCCCTGGCCACCCATTCTTCCCTGGCCGCCTCTTGCCTGTCCGGCGCCTCTTCCCAGACCCCTACCGGTTCCGGGTCCTTCTCCTGCAGGTCCTGTTCCATCTCCTCTTGGCATTTTAACCTCCCTTTGCCTTGTTTAGACAATAAATAAATCCATAATTAAATATTTATAACTTTTCCTGTCCTGCTAAATACACAATTGCTCCCAAAAGCATTTTTTAAATGCACAAATGCTTCAATTCCGGTACAATGCGCAGGTACAAGCAACCTTATCCTGAATTTTTTTAGCTCTTCTATTACAATATCGATATCATGCTTTTGTACACTTGAAAGATGCAATCCACCAATTATCGCGATTTCTTCATCGATTAGATTAAGATCCTGAGCTTTCTTTATGATATTTATAATCCCGCTGTGCGCACATCCGGTTACAATAAGAAGGAGCTTTGGCAATTTTATAAAAACGGAAATATCATCATAAAGCATATCTTTTATGAAAGTTCCGTCTTTTTTTATAAAGAAAGAATTTTTTGTTAACGCATCGCCGTTTTTAGGTATAGGGGCAGAATCATTTATCTGTCCGCTGAAAAATATATTTTCACTCAGCTTTAAAAAATCTTTACTTTCTATAAAAGAAGCACCATTTTTTTCATAAATATGTTTTTTTTCAGGGATGCCTATATAGCGGTTTTCATTAAACCCGTTAAAACCTTTATATCTGCTGAATTTTTCTTCGAAAGCAGCGGGATGCACATATACATCAATTTTTTTATTTAAATTTTTAAGAAGGGGCATAAGACCGCCTGTGTGATCATAATGCCCATGACTAAGTACAATGCTGTCGATGCGTGTAAGATCCACTCCAAGTATTTTTGCATTATCCAGCAAAAGATTGCTTTGTCCGCAGTCAAGAAGTATATTACGATTTTCGTCTTCAATTAATATCGACCAGCCGTGCTCTGCCTTCAACTTCATGCTGTCAACATAATTATCTACAATGATTGTCAATTTCATTTTTATCCTTTTGCCTTTATTTTAAAATACATTATTTAAATATAATCCTTATTTTCCGAATAATTGATTATATATTCTGCTATTTTCATTATTGCCGCAGAAGCACCTGACTTATTTTTCATAATTTGAAGTATTTTTCCCTTATCGCCAAGCTTTATAACTTCGGGCTCCATAGGTATTTCACCCAAAAATATTATATTTAATTCTTTCGCTGTTTTTTTAGCCCTTCCTGTTCCGAATAAATCAATCTTTTTATTACAGAAAGGACAAACAAGGCCGCTCATATTTTCTACCATTCCAATAAAAGGCACATTAAGCTTTTTTGCAAACTGTATGCTTTTTCTTGCATCAAGCAAAGCAACCTCCTGTGGTGTTGTAACAATTATTGCGCCGCCGATATCATTTATAAGCTGTATTACACTTAATGGTTCGTCCCCGGTGCCTGGTGGAGAGTCAATAATTAAATAGTCCAGGGCCCCCCAGTTTACATCAGTAAGAAATTGCCTTATCAGTTTCATTTTTAACGGACCTCTCCATATCACCGGAGTATCGGGACTGTCAAGTATTGATGCCGTACTTATGACTTTAAGGTTATCAAGGACTTTTACTGGATTTATTTTTACGCCATCACCGGTTAGCTTTGCATTATCTATGCCTGTCATTTTATTGACGTTAGGCCCATGTATATCAACATCCATAATACCAACCTGATAGCCTCTCAGAGCCAGCGCATATGCAATGCTTACAGCTACAGTGGTCTTGCCCACGCCGCCTTTTCCACTCATAACAATAAATTTATGCTTTATGTCTGCTATATTTTTTTCTATATCTTCAGTAATGTTTTCTTTTTCAGTTTTTTCTTTTGTCGCCAATCCAGGCAAACCTCCAGTAAATAAAAATTGTTTTTGAGCATATACCCATAATATATTCAAATTTTAACACAAAAAAATTTTTTTTAAAATGAGGATTTTTTTATTTTAAATTTACTTCCCTGCAATTAAAATAATTGTTTATCTATATGCCCGCTGTAGCTTCCGGAAGTATAGTAACTTTTGATACTATAGAATTTGATATAAGGCAGTTCTTTTCTGAAAGCCCTATTAATTCTTTTGCCCTTTCAATATCTGCATCGTGTTTTACTTTAACAAAAGGCTTTATTTTGATCTCAGTAATCATGAATTTATTATCAGCAATTTCAAGGACCCCTTCGGCTTCACTTTTAAAGCTTTCAAAATCAAGTTTATTTCTTTCAGCATATGCAAGAAAAGTCGTCATTATGCAAGCGTTTACAGAAGCAACAAATAAATCTTCAGGGTTCCATATGCCCTCATGGCCTTTAAATTCCGGTGGTGTGGCTATCTCTATGCCTGGCTTATTCTCTGCAGATAATATCCCCATTCTTTGTTTTTTCCACTCGATGATATTTTTATAAAAGAACTTTTTACTTTTCATTTCAACCATAATAACCCCTATACCTCCAAATTAATCTTTTTTATTTTATCTGATTAAAATACATATTATCTGCAACCATGTAAAGGAATT
>JAFGMJ010000225.1 GCA_016927635.1 Actinomycetota bacterium | reverse complement strand
TAAATATATTTTTTATATTTGTAAAATAAATAAGTTAGTCTATTATTTTTAAATTATTATAAAAATTTGATATTTTTTACAGAGAGGAGGTAAAGAAATGAGCAAAATCTGGAAAATATTAATTGTTATTGGTTCACTTATTGGTATTTGTGGAACAGTTAGATGGTAATTTAGCTCTTTCTATTAATTAAAATGATTTATATAGAATAATTCCTATACTTAATAAGTAGAAAGGTTATTTTTGAGAGAAGAAAGAACTAAGAGTTATTTGTTGTTGTATGTAGTTGTTATATTAACATTAGGTATTTTTTCTCTATTATTAGTACTTATTAAGTATAGGGATGTTTCTATAATTGGTTTAGTTATTTTCGGTATATTAATATTTACGTCTGATAATTTAAATGCACCACTACCCAAAACAGGCAGCATCTCTGTTAATTTTGGTATATCATTAGCATCATTAATTATATTCGGGCCTGCGACGGGAATGCTTGTTACGTTTATTTCAATATTTAATATTAAAGAATTTATCAAGCGTGTCCCTTACTACAAACATCTCTTTAATGCTGGCCAGTATCTTCTTTCTTTTGCGGCAGCCTCCGTTTTCTTTGAGGCATTTTATGACAGGTCCCAGACAAATTTTTTTTATGCAAGAAACATATGGATAATATTTCTTGTCACATATATATTTTTCATTCTTAACACAAGCCTCACTGCAGGCGCAATATCAATAAGCACAGGTATGAATATCCTAAATATTTGGGTATTTAATTTTGCCTGGATAGTCCCTTTTCAGTTCTTTCTTTCAGCTATGGCAATTGCTATTGCCTTTTTATATATACGTTTCAGTCCATTTACCCTTATATTTACGTCTCTGCCTCTTATTATTGCCCAGTACACCTATCTATTACGGGTTAAGGAAAGACGTACGCTTCTTAACAGCATAATGCAAATAGTAAAAATTATGGAGGCAAAAGATATATACACAGCTGGTCACTCTATGAGAGTTGCAGACTATAGCGAGCTGATAGCCAGGGGCCTTAAATTAAATGAATATGATATTGAAATAGTCAGAAACCTTGCAAGCCTGCATGATATAGGTAAGATACAGATAGACCTTTCAATTTTAAACAAAATGAAAAAATTATCGTGCAAGGACTGGCAGGAAATAAAAAAACATCCGATTGTTAGCTATGAAATAGTACAGCAGATTGATTTTTTAAAGGAGAAAGCAACTGCGATTCTTTACCACCATGAAAGGATTGACGGTACGGGCTACCCCTTTGGCAAAAAGGGGGATGAAATACCCTTATTTGCTAAAATCCTTTGTGTTGCTGATGCTTATGATGCTATGTCCACAAACAGGCCATACAGGTCAGGCAAATCTGTTGGAGAAAGCATCATAGAGCTGGAAAAAAATAAAGGTACCCAGTTTGATGAACAAGTTTGTGATGTTATGATTGAAATACTTAAGAACAAGAATGCTGTGCCGGTAACTTTTAGTTTAGGCGAGAATGAAAAAAGTTAACAACTTCTGGATTATTTTATTAAAATGTATTGGATGGCTCGTTCTGGGTGCAGCGGCAGGATATGCATTTTTTTATTTCTTCTCAGATTTAAGTGTAAACATTATCCAAAAATATAAGTTTTTGCAGGGAATTTTTGGAATAAGCCAGGCCAGTGAAAGTTCAACCTATATTTCTGTCATTTTATTAATCATTGCAGCAAACCTTATATCAACTGCAGCGTATTTTATCCTCAGCTATTTCAGGCTGCTTATACCATTATCCATAATTACCGGATTCTTAATGACTTTACTTTTATTTACCGGTGCTGTAATAAGAAATATTTCCATCCCAGGGGAAGTCATCGCACTTTTTGCAATAGAAGCTTTTTACCGGTGCATCGCACTTTCTGGGGGCGAGCATCTTTTTAAAAACAGACTTAATAAAAAATTTGTTTTTATATCAACAATCATTTCAGTCTTTTTACTCATTATAGCAGCAGCATTTTATGAGGCTCAACAGATATTTGGATAATTATTAAGAAGCTTCCTGCTTAAGATTAATATTTAATATGAGCTCCTCAAACTCTTGGAATGGTTTTGCTTTATTAAATATAATATTGTTTAAGCAAGTAAGCAGGGTAAGCTCCTCAAGCAGTACGGGATTTTCCTGCTTAAGCCAGGGTATTGCAAGTTTAAGTGCCATATAACCCTCGCCATATTCGCCTTCCTCAAGCATCTTTTTAAATGCTTTCTCACCATCCATTCCTTTTCCCACCATTTCTCCATACCTTCGGTTTCGCCCTGCCGCAGAAGTTACATGCAAATCTCCTATGCCTGCAAGATTAAAAGCCGTCGATTCTCTGCCGCCGGCAGCTTTTACTATTTTAGCTATCTCCAGGCAGGCCTGGTTAAAAAGGAAAGCAACTATATTATGATAAAGGCCTTCTTTTTCAGACCTGTACAGGCCATCGCATATTCCTGCTGCCATGGCATAAATATTTTTAAATGCTGAGCATAGCTCAACACCCTTGGCATCAATATTTGTAAATACCCTGTAGTAGTCTGTGGAAAGCAGTTTTTGCAGTTTTCCAAGCTTTGGATCAGATATTCCGTACATGCTAGCTGAAGGTATCCTGTTAGCAAGGTCAAGCGCTCTTACAGGACCTCCAATGGAAGCAATATTGAATTCTTTGCCGGGAAATTTTTTCTTAAAAAGATCTTTCGCTGCCTGGGTGGCCCTTACTATTTTGCCGTTATACTGAACAAATCCTTTCGTGAGTTTTAAAAAAATATAATCCTTATCGCTTCTTAAGCTGTCAATTAATTTTTCAAATACATTTACAAAACCCTCGCTGGCAACCGCTATGAAAATTATATCTACATCATCAAGCGCGGCTTGAAGATCCTGCCAGTAATAAAGGTTTACATTCTTTAAGAGTTTTAGCTTTAATTTCGGGTGAAAACCTTTTATTGAGGACTCGATAATCTCATCGTCAAGCCATGTCCCCCAAAGATTTATTTCATTATTTTTATCTGCAAGCGGAAAAGTTATTGCGCTGCCCATATATCCTGCGCCAAGCACTGCTACCTTTAATCTCAAATCTTCCTCCATTGCCGTTTTTTAAAAAATTACAGCCAAATTATATTAGAATGATTTTATAAATCTATTTTTACATAATATATAAAAAGACATTAAATATAATTATTTTAAAATCCTGCAAGATCAAAAGCGACCCTGCCGATTATAACAAGCAGCATAAATATAAATACTATCCTTATTATTACCGGTTTCACTTTATGGTTTATATACGTGCCAAGCCTGGAGCCTGCTATTGCGCTTACTGCCACGATTAATGCATTTATATAATCAAACTCAATGGTCAAAAATTTCCCTATGACTCCGGGCACCGAATTGAAAATTATAACCATAAGTGATGTACCAACGGCAGTTTTTAAAGGAAGGTCAAGAAAAAAGGTCAGCAGTGGTACATATAAAAAACCGCCGCCCACTCCGAGCAGCCCGCTGAGAAAGCCAGCAGCTGCGCCCAGAGGCACAGATTTAAAAAGCTTTTTTTTCTCAAAGGCAGGGTTTTCTATGTTGTGGCTTTCATCTGCTTTTCCTTTTTTTATAAAGTACATCCTGAGTATAAACAATGCCAGGGATAATATAATTGTGCAAAGATATGCGATTTTAATTGCCGTGTCAGAAAAATACCTGGTAAGCATTGACCCGGCAAATGCAAAGCCCATGCTTGCGATTCCAAAATACAATGCATATTTTATTTTTACAGTCTTTTTTAGGAAATTAAATATGGTGCCAAAAACTGATGAGAATAATATGCTCACCATTGAAATTGCAGTGGCAGCTTTTGTATCAGTGTCAGTGAAATAAATAAGCAATGGAATTACAATAAAGCCGCCGCCTATGCCCAGCAGGCCAGACAGCGTCCCTCCTGATATTCCGATTAAAATGAATTTTATATATTCCATTTAAAAAATTTTTCAATTAATTTTTAAAGTTTAAATAAAATTAAAAACTTCATCAAGAAATATTATTTTATGTTAAATAATCCGATAGAGATTTGCTGAAAAAAAAACAGATCAGGCTGCTGTAAAATGCTATGCAGTACCGGC
>JAFGMJ010000224.1 GCA_016927635.1 Actinomycetota bacterium | reverse complement strand
TAACTTCATATTTAAACCATATATCATTTTCGTTACCTGTCCACCCCCGGACACGATATGTCCGCTGGCGGACACCTGATTAAAAACAAAAGAAAATAGAATCTCCTGAAACCCTTATCAGATAACGATCCTGTGGTTTCAAGACGTATGGCACAGGGCTTGCTTTGCTTATAAAAATGAACATCGAACATTGAACATTGAACGTTCAATTTTGAATGAACAGCAATAAAAGAAAGGGCGCATGGCGCAAGGAAACACATTTAACATCCAGATCCTTCGCTATGAGACTCTTGCTCATGCTCATACTCTTACTCATACTCTGCTTTTAAAGCGAGATTAAGATTAAGAGAAGGATCAAGAGCAAGATAAAAAATGACGAAAGAGGGAATCCAGAGTCTTAGCGGGACAAGATGCACATGATTTCTGGGGAAGGGAAAATAAATAATACTGAATAACCGGAAAATAACATGCTAAAAAATTATATATTAACAGCACTGCGCAGTATAAAAAGACAGAAGCTTTATTCTGTTATCATTATCTCTGGATTAGCTGTAGGGCTTGCCATTTTTATTCTTGCATCAACCCTTTTCAGTTTTCATCTCAGCTTTGATAAATTTCATAAAGATTCTGATGGGATTTATATTATATTAGCTGAGCGGGAGACCCTCAATGGTGTACACCAGAAAGACATGTACACACATTTGCCCATTGCAAGCTTAATGGAGCAAAATTTCTCTGAAATCGAAAACGCCACAGTATTCAGAAAATATTTTCGCGAAATTTTTCGTTATAAAGAAAATATCTTTTATGAAAATGATGTCTTATTTACTGAACCAAACTTTTTTAAGGTTTTTACATATCCGATTATTAATGGCGACAAAGACAATCCACTGGCAAAACCCAATTCTGTTGTATTAACTGAATCGACTGCAATTAAATATTTCGGACATGACAATCCGGTTGGTAAAATGCTGGAAGCTGATTTTAGTGAAACGCCGCTTAAGGTGATGGCTATTATTAAAGACTGTCCTTTGAATACGAGTATGCCTTTTGATATGCTTGTTTCACTTCCGGAAAATTATAAGAATGATTGGCACGTTGCAGGCAGCACCTATACTTTTGTTAAACTGAAAGACAATGTTAAAGCAAATTCGCTTGATTCTAAACTCCCTGAATTTGTTGAAGACTTTTTACCATTGCAGAGAGAAGAAAAAGTCCGATTATTTTTATTTCCGTTGAAAAATATTCATCTGAAATCCCTCGACATTAACAGCGGCTTCAATATAACAGCGATATTTCAATTCCATTTAATTATTGGAATTGCAATAGGGTTATTAATAATTGCAGCAATAAATTTTATGGTATTATCCACTTCACGTTACAGTAGTCAGGCAAAAGAGGTCGGTGTAAGAAAAGCAGTAGGCGCTAATAAATGGCAGTTAATTTTACGCTATATCAGTGAATCTGTAATTCTGGCATTACTGGCATTATTTCTGGCATTCCTGAATTTTGAGCTTGTTGCGCCTGCCTTTGAAGCCATGATAGGCTCTATCGATTTAAATCTCTGGCAGAAACCTTTTCTGGTGTCACTTATTTTTTTTGTGACACTTCTGGTGGGCATAGTCTCTGGAATTTACCCTGCTTTCTTCCTGTCAGCACTAGATCCAGGCCGGATTCTTAAAAAGGAACATATCTCATTAAAAAGTGGCGTAAAATTTCGTAAAATTCTGGTTCTTTTCCAGTTCGCTCTGGCCTTTATCATGATTGCCTTCACATTAAACTCATTAAAGCATCTGGACATGCTGTCAAAAATTAACTTGGGGTACAGCCGCGAAAATATTATCACAGTCTCAGTCGATAATTCTTTTTACTCCAAATTTGATGTGCTTGAAAATGAGTTGAAAAAGAACCCGAACATTTCCGTAGTTGCTTCGGCTCATGTTCTTCCATTTAGCTGGCACAGGCAGGATAAAATACGACCGGAAGGTACAAATAAAACTGAGGCCGAAAATATTTACAGCTATCCCTGTGGCTATAATTTTACTGAAGCCATTAATATTAAAATTGTGAAAGGAAGAAGTTTTTCACGAGAGTTTAATGACGAAAACAGTATGATTATTTCAGAAGAAACAGTAAAACATTTTGGGTGGGATGATCCGATAGGTAAAGTACTGGTTTTTGATGAACGTCATGGAGCCAAAAAAAAAGTCATTGGTGTTGCCAAAGATTTTCACTTTTTGCATGTATTTTTTAAAAAAGCACCGGCAGTAATTTTCTTCCGACCGGAAGAGCCCTTTTATGTTTATATAAAAACACTGTCTAAACCGGACGATGATACGATTATTTTTATTGAGGCTACATGGAGAAGAGTACTGCCTGACCTTCCTTTCGAATATTCAATTCTGGATTACGCATTTCAGGAAAGTCTAAGGGATATAAAAAATATAATAGATATATTCAAATACATTGTCATAATTTCCGTGTTTATAGCCGGCCTAGGTTTGTTTGCACTGGCTTCTTACACGGTCGAACGCAAAACAAAAGAGATTGGCATACGCAAGGTACTCGGTGCATCCATAAGTAAAATAACCACAATGTTGATTTCTGAATTCCTGTTTCTGGTGGTTGCTGCAAATATCATGGCTTTACCGGCAGCCTATTATTTAACGAATTATTTTGGCGATGTTGGCTGGGTCTATAAAACGGAATTGACCTTCTCGATATGTATTATTGCCGCTATAATTTCGGTTGCATCAGCACTACTTGCCGTTGGTGCGCAGTCTGTTAAAGCAGCTATGACTGATCCGGTTAAGGCGCTTAGGTATGAGTAAAAGGAAAGGTGCATCCGCCGTCGCCAAATGCTACGGCGGGACAGGGGGCACATGGCGCAGGGCGCAAGGTGAAAACATAAATGCAAAGACTGGATTCCGGATCAGGTCCGGAATGACAGACTAAAACATAAACGCCTAATCGTCAT
>JAFGMJ010000223.1 GCA_016927635.1 Actinomycetota bacterium | reverse complement strand
GGTGCCCGAGGCCGGAATCGAACCGGCACGAGGATAAACCTCAACGGATTTTAAGTCCGTTGCGTCTACCAATTCCGCCACTCGGGCAAAAAGACAAACACATTAATTAAAGTGGAGTTTGCATCCTTTTGAGAATGACTGCATAATTTTACCAGAATTAAAAAATGCTGTAAATAATTCCATCCAAAATATCGTTTTCACTTACAATAAGTTTGTCTCTTCCAAGGCATTCCATTACAGAGACAAGTATTTCGGTGCCGCCGATTATTATGTCTGCTCTCTGTGGCTCCAGGCCCTTTATCTTCTTTCTTTCTTCGAGACATAAAGAGCAGAATCTATTTTGTATTGCCAGGATATTATCAAGAAGGAGCACATATCCGTTTAAGGCATCCATATTGTATTTTTCAAGGCCCATATCCACAGAAGCAAGCGCAGAAACTGTCCCTGCCACTCCATATACCTGCCGGACAGGGTTTGACATAATATCATTTATTGCACCTTTGATATTTATTTTTATGAATTCTTTCATTTTTATGATATCTGATTGCCTGCAAACATCACTTACATCAAAACGCTCAGAAATATTTACAGACCCTATCTCTATACTCTTAATATAGGATATGCCGTCATTAATATTGCCTGAAATAAACTCTGTACTGCCGCCGCCAATATCTATTACAAGAGTATTACCGTTTAAAAGATTGTCTGCATATTTCTTGCCGGCATTTAAGTCAAAGGAGCCTGACGGTTGTTTTATTAACCCCAGTGCACCTTCAAAACTGAGAGCTGCTTCTTCTTCGGGGCTAACAATATCTATTTCTATGCCCGTCTTGTGGAAAGCGAGATTTTTAAACCATAAAGAATTTTTTGCATGCCTCAGCGCCCTTGTTCCTATAGCCCTGAATTTTTCAACTTTATAAAGGTCAATCATTTCAAGATATTTACCCAATACCGTAATTGTATTTATAGCATTCTTTTTGCTGATTTTCCCGCTTTTATCAAGATTGCCCCCAAGCCTTGTAATATGCATGTCCCTTACCAGATGCCTGATTACATTTTCTTTTAAATGATTACTGGAAGTCTTTTCAAATTCTTTACCGACTTTGCTTTTTTGGCCTGTATGCAAAATTTCAGATATAAGAAGCCTTGTGGAGTTTGTACCTATGTCTATTGCAGCAAGTCTCATGAATGCAGTTTCTTTATATTTTTTTTAAAAATCTTAAGATATATTGAATTGAATGTTTTTTAATCTCTTATCTCATTTTCATAAAGAATCCGTATATTCTGCCATAAATCGGCTTCCTGGTACACATTGCCGGAATAATCCATTGTAAATGTTTCCATATCTTTTGAAGATTGCATTGCTTCAGCTTGTTCAATGCCTTTACTGTCCGGCTCTATGAGCTCGATGAAAAAATTTGTTTCACTGCCTTTAGTCATATTAAACTGTTTTCGGGCCTCAGATTCTATAGCTTCTTTTTCATAAAGAGATTTCTCTTCGGCAAGCAACTTGATATTTTCCTGCCTGTAATAATTAAGCTTTTCTTCCAGTTCCAGTATTTTTTCCCTGTTTTGAATTATATTCGTGATTTGCCTTATTGAAGAAAAAACAGCTATTATAATGAAAAGCAGAAAAACAGAGATAAAAATATTTATTTTTGCTTTACGGGATAATCCGCCTATTTCTTTTATATTTTTATCCATTTAAGTTTAAAATTAAAAAAACAATTGTCATAAAAATATTAGAGCAAATATTGGCTTTTTGCAATTTCCCAGAGTTTTTCTTTTTCAGGAAGCGAGAGGCTTGCAAAATCAAGCCCGTTTCCCTGGCAATATTTTTCCATATAATCAAATCTCTGTATAAACTTCTTGCATGTGTACCTGAGGCATTCTTCACTGTCAAGTTTTAAATGCCTGGTCAGATTGACTATACTGAAAAGAAGGTCGCCAGTCTCCTCCATCAGTTCCGACTTTTTATTTGTATTATCCAGATTTTCTCTCTTGGCAGATGAAAAAACCTTCCAGAGCTCAGAGATTTCTTCATTTATTTTTTCAAATACTCCATCTATACTATCCCAGTCAAACCCAAGCCTTGCTGCCCTGTTCTGTATTTCATAAGCATAATGAAGTGAAGGCAATATTTTTGGTATATTTGAAAAAATTGAAAGACTTTCCTTATTTTTTCCTTTCCTTTCAGCTTTTTTAATGCTTTCCCAGTTTGTAAGCACTTCCCTGCTGCTCTCTACAGTTTTATCTCCGAATACATGCGGGTGCCTTCTTATCAATTTACTTATTATTTCTTTTATAACATCATTAATATTAAAATTATTCTCTTCTTCTGCAATCCGGCTATGAAAAACCACCTGAAGAAGTATATCGCCAAGCTCTTCTTTTAGCCCTCTGTAATCTTTGTCTTCTATTGCCTCAAGCGCTTCATAAGATTCTTCTATAAGGTTCTTTTTTATTGACTGATGTGTCTGTTCGCGGTCCCATATACAGCCATTTTCAGAACGTAGCCTTTGCATAATACTTACTAGCTCTAAAAAAAGTTCACCGCTATCATGCATATCATATATATCTTTTTCATGAAATTTTTTATTATCATTATTACCTGTTTCCATAAATCTTTCTCCTGCATTTTAACAGCGTGTTTTTGGCATACGCTTTATTTCTGTTCCAGCAACTGTCCTTTTAAAGATGTCTTATACTCAATATTTGTATTTTCTATTAAATCAAAGATGAAATCCTGCCATGCTTCCATTTGCTTGTTGCTTAAAAGATAATTATTTATTGTTTCTTTAACTTCTTCATAAGTTTTAATGTATGCTTCATTTTTTTCAGTTACAGTTATAAGATGATATCCATAATATGTTTCGATGGGTGAACTGTACTGGCCCACAGATAGGGCAAATGCTGCTTCTTCAAATTCAGGCACTGTCTGGCCTGTGCTTATAAAGCCTATGTCCCCACCATTCTGGGCGCTTGCGGTATCATCACTGTATTTTTTTGCAAGTTCAGCAAAATCTCCGCCGTCTGCAAGCTGCTTTTCTATATCAAGAATTTTATCTTTTGCTTCTTTTCTGACGGCGTCATTTAGTTCCCCGCCTTCAGGTATGTTGAATTTTACAAGTATATGGCTGACTTTTACCTGTTCAGGCACAGTAAACAATTCTGCAGTATTATCTTCATAGTATTTAACTGCTTCATCTTCACTCACGCTTATACCACCAGCTACTTCAAGAAAAATCCTGTCTCTCATTATCTGATTGACAATCTGCTTATCAAAAAAACTCATGCTTATTTTTTTATCCTTAAGATCCTTGTAAAAATCATCCTCAGAAGGGTAGCTTGCTATAACCTTTTCATACTCGGCATCAATATCCTGCTGTGATACAATCATTCCATTCTTTTGAGCATATGATTCTATAACCTTTAAAACTATTAGAGAATCAAGAATATTCTGCTTTATAACGGTGTACTGCTCATCATCTTCGGGAGGTATTGATTCTGGATTCTGATTTTTAATAAATTCCATATATTCATTCAGTTCCGCAGCGCTCACGCGTAGATCATCTGCACGGGCAATAGTCCTAGTAAGATCTATACCTATTCCAAAATAACCGAACAAAACCCATATGATTACTGCAACAGCTGCAATGGCTGCACCTGCGATTATCAATATTCTTGCCTTTTTATTTAGCCTTGATTTTCTTCTTGAGTTGATTATTTCAAGCCTTTTCTTTTTTTCAAGTTCTTTTGCTTCCCTTTTTAATACTTTTTTGCTTTTTTTCTGCACAGGTTTTTCTATTTTTTCTGTTTGCCCGTTATCCTCGTCCCAATTTAAAAGATCCTTTAAATCTTTGTTTTCCTTATTGTCTTCCAATTTTTAATTCCTTCCATTTCTTTAAAATCATATTCGGCCATATTTTAAAAGGACCGAAAAATTAAATAAAAGCTATTATATCATTAAGATAATTTAATACTAAGTGCAGATTTAAATCTTTAAAAGGTTTTTTTAAAATCATTTCCCTGTTTCTCTGTAAATAATTAAAATCATTATGTATGTTTAAAAATGCCCTGGCTTTATTTTCAGAAAGATTTATTTTTTTAAAAACCAGGCCTTTTCTTTCAGAATATATTATTTGCTCAATACCGGCTTTTTTTGCTGTAACTTTTATCTTTGCAATCATGACAAGGTTTTTTACAACCTCAGGCATTTTACCATGCTTTTTTATCATATCATTTTCTATAGAATCAGCGCTTTTTATCTCTTCCAGAGAGCCCAGTAACTTGTAAATATTTATTCTATCGGTTTCACGGGTTATATAATTTTTAGGGATATAAGCACTTACCGGAAGTTCTATTTGAATATTTATATCCTCCTGTACAGAAATACCTTTAAGTTTATCGACTTCCTCCTTTATTATCTGGCAATACATATCAAAACCTACGCTGTTAATATGGCCATGCTGTCTTGCGCCCAGAAGTTCTCCCGCGCCCCTTATTTCAAGGTCCTTCATGGCGATTTTATAGCCTGAGCCAAGATCAGTATACTCAGAAAGACTTTTTAAACGCTGGAAAGCGGTCTGGTTAAGTATTTTCCTGTCAGGATAGAAGAAATAAGCATATGCTTTTTCTGAGGAACGCCCAACCCGGCCTCTTATCTGGTAAAGCTGGGCAAGTCCGAACTTATGTGAGTTTTCAACAATAAGTGTATTTACATTGCTTATGTCCATACCCGATTCTATTATCGTTGTGGTCAAAAGAACATCAAATTTTTTATCAATAAACATTTCCATAATTTTTTCAATCTCTTTGCCTTCCATCCTTCCGTGAGTGACTGCAATTCTTGCATCAGAAACGAGGTAATTCAGCCTGTACTGCTTTTCATATATGTCACTTATTTTGTTATGGACATAATATACCTGCCCGCCTCTTTTAATTTCTCTTTCAATTGCCATTTTTATAACTATATCATTATTTTCACCAACGAATGTCTCTATAGGAAACCGCCCGGAAGGATTTGTCTCAATGAGCACAATGTCCCTTATACCGGCCAGTGACATATAAAGAGTTCTTGGAATGGGCGTCGCACTCAGGGTAAGAGCGTCAACATTTTTTTTGAGGAGTTTCAATTTTTCTTTTGCATTAACACCAAAACGCTGCTCTTCATCAATTATCACAAGGCCAAGATCTGATGGTTTTATATCTTCTGAAAGAATTCTGTGGGTACCTATGAGCATGTCAACTTTTTTTTCTTCAAATCTTTTTATTATTTCTTTTTGCTGCTTTACGCTTTTGAATCTGCTTATGACATCGACAATGACAGGAAAATTCTCATAACGCTGCCTGAATGTATTTGCATGCTGGTCTGCAAGGATTGTGGTTGGAACAAGCATGAGCACCTGCTTACCATTTTCAATTGCCTTGAAGGCGGATCTTACCGCAACTTCAGTTTTACCAAACCCCACATCTCCACATACAAGCAGATCCATAGGTTTTGGAATTGACATAAGTTCCTTGACCATTTCAATTGCTTTTAACTGATCCCTTGTCTCAGTAAAAGGAAAAAGGTCCTCCATTTCTTTCTGCCATATATCATCCGCATTAAAAGCAAACCCGTCCAGGGTTTCTCTTGCAGCATAAAGGGCAGCCAGGTCCACAGCAAGCTTCTGTACAGAATTTCTGATTTTTTTCCTAAGGCTCTCCCACTGCTTTGAATTAAGGGCAGAAATTACAGGCGTCTTATCCCCGATATATCTGTGTATCCTGTCAGACTGCCACACCGGTACAAAAAGCCTATCATTATTTGCATACTCTATTAAAAAGTATTCCCTTTTATTGCCGTTTATCTGCTCTGATACCACATTTACATACCTGCCTATGCCATGATTTTTATGAACTATATAGTCGCCCGGTTCAAACTCAGATTTGGATTTAATATCAACAGAAGATAATTCCAGGCTATTTTCTATTTGTTCATAAATATCAAGTTCACCATATAATGATAATTCCTCTGAAACAAAACCGCTTAAAAGGTTGATGTTAAAAATATTTATTATACCCTGGCCAAAATCAGCTTTTTCAGAAATCTCATTCTCATCTTTTTTTCTTCCATATTGATTTATAAAATGATTTTTAAAAGAAACCCCGGAATCTGTAAGAATTCTTTCTATTTTTTTAATTCTCTGCAAGTTATTCATTGAAAGGGCCACTGTTTTTTTATTTCTTAAATCACTTTTAACTCTGCCAATAAAATTTGCAGCATTTCCCTGGTTTTTTTTCTGTCGCTTCACACCATCAAATATAAAAACATCATGGCCGGAAGGTTCAAAAGCTCCAGAAGCCAGGTCTATTCTGTAGTTTATCCTGTTGATTGCATTTTTTTCAAAAAAATCCGGGCTGATTAATTTTACATTTTGCAGAATCATGTTGTTTTCAAGTGATTTTTTAATAATATTTATTTCACTTTTTATTTTCAGGCTGGCTTCAGGCTCATCGCAAACCATGAAGCAATAATTTTTGATACTGTCATTTAAAAAATCCGAAATACTTATACTGTCCTGGCCTTTTATTTCACTGTCCGCTTTAATGGCATTTACAGGAAATACTGATATTTTATCAAGTCTTTCTATAGGCGATGCATTTTCAATATTATATGAATAGATATTTTCAACTGTATCTAATTTAATATCTACCCTGCATGGATTAACTGATGCAATATCAAAAACATCAGCAACATCGCCCTTAAGGCTGAATTCACCTTTGTCAAATACCTTGCTCACTCTTTCATAACCGCGCTGAACAAGTTCTTCTATTATTCTATTCCTGGTGTAAGTTATGCCAGTTTTGAACTCAAAATTATTATCAGAAATCAATTCTAAGGACGGTATTTTATCAATTATTGCATTGGCTGCTGCCACAGCTATAAAGGGCCTGCTGGTGCGGCTGTTTTGGGCAGCCATTGAAAATTCCGATATTTTTTTTAATGTTGTAAGCCTTTCAGATAATTCTTCAGTATATACGGCAGTATTTTGTTTGAGCAGATTTCTGATATTTGAAGGATAAGCAAATATATCAGTGTCACCGGAAAGTATTTTAAGTTCCCTTATTATCTCACTTGCCCTGTCAGAAGTGGATGTGACTATAAAAAATGGCATTTCAATATAGAGGTGAAGCGAAATAATTATAAAGGGCCATATTTCTTCATCAGCTACAGCAGTTTTTAAAAAATTATCATCAGATAAAAAACTGTAAGGTTTTCCAACATGATTATACGCAAAATCCTTCCAGTTCTGGCTTTCCATAAACTTTTTTAAAAAGATATTCATTTTTTTTGATACTTGCATTTTAAATCATCCAGGCTGCATTAAATGAAATTAATAAAATTCAAGCAAATAAATATAATCTGAAAATTTTTTCCGGGTGTAAAGGAGAAAAAATGTTACAAAAAAAGAAATCTTACAATTGCCGTTTTAATCATTTGAATTATTATACCTGTTCATGGCAAAATCTATTCCATATTCAATATAGTCTTTTACAGCGTCTACAGCAGTGCTTAAAAGATTGTCCAATTGCTGAAGCTCCGCTTTTTTAAATTTTCTCAATACAAAATCAGAAGCATCGCAGTCATCAGGTGGCCTTCCCACTCCAAACCTGAGGCGGTCAAAAGATGTGGTTTTTAAACTTTTGATTATTGAATCAACACCATTATGTCCTCCGGAACCACCGCCCCTCTTAAATCTTATCTGGCCAAAATTGATGTCTATGTCATCATGCAGAACTAAAATATTTTCAATCTCAGAAGAATAAAGCCTGTCCACTGCGGCCACGGAACTGCCGCTGTTATTCATATATGTAAGCGGTTTTAAAAGAAGTATGTCACTTCCCAGATAATTGATTTTTCGTAATTCCGAATTAAAACGTAAGTGAAAGCCTCTGGAATTACCTACAGAATCGCACAGGACATCCAATATGGCAAATCCGATATTATGCCTTGAGCCGTAATATTTGGAGCCAGGGTTACCAAGACCCACAATAAGTATCATTATTTTTATAATTCTTGTTGATTATTTCTCGTTTTCTGTATCTTCTGATTCCCTGGCTTTGGAAATCAGTTCAGGTTCTTCTTCAACTTCTTCTTCTGCAACAGCTTCTTCTTCGACAACCATATGCGTAGGATGAATTATGGAAACAACGACTTCTTCCGGATTATTAAGTATTTTTATTGCATCACTTAATACAATATCTGAAACTCTTACATTATCACCGATATGCAGCTCTTTTATATCATATTCAATGGCTTCAGGTATATCAGCAGGAAGGCAGATCAGATGTATCTCCCTCAAACCATGCTGCAGGACTCCACCCTCTTCTTTTACGCCTACAGAAGTCTCTTCATTCAAAATGTGTAATGGCACTGTAGCCTCTACCTCTGTTTTCATCTGTATGCGAATAAAATCAATGTGCAGAATCTCCGCACTTATAGGGTCCTTTTGCATGTCTTTTATGAGGGTGGTTTCTTTTTTATCCTTACCATCGATTTTTATATGCATGTCAAGTATTAAGTTTGCAAGACTTCTGCCTTTTATTGTATCTTTAAATTCTTTAGTGTCTATTTTGACTTCCACTGGTTCCTGGGAAAGGCCGTAAACAACTGCAGGTATAAATCCCTCAGACCTTAAACGCCTTGATGCATTTTTCTTCAATTCTTCTTTATTTCTTTTTTGCACCTTTAATGCAACATTGCTCATATTATGTCCCCTCTATAATTATTTCTATAAATATTTTCAGTTATATTAAACCAGGTTTTCACCCTTGAACAACTCGCTGACAGAGTTGCAATGATAAATCTTTTTGATTGTTTTTGCAAGAAGGCCTGTAATAGAAACAACTTTTATTTTGCTGCAGGAAAAGTTTTTGGCAATCGGCAGAGTATCTGCAACAACAATTTCTTCCGTGTCCGAGCACTCAAGCTTGTTAATGGCATCACCGGAAAAAATGGGATGCGTTGCGCCTATATAGACTTTTCTTGCCTTAAAATCCAGCAAGGTCCTGACAGCTTCGCATATTGTCCCTCCGGTATCTATCATGTCATCAAATATAATTGCATCTTTTCCGCTTACATCACCGACCAGGTGGTCGATTTTTGCCATATTGGGGCCAGGCCTTATCTTATCAAGAATTGCAAGGGGCATATGAAGCTGGTTTGCAAAAATACTTGCCCTTTTTACCCCTCCAACATCAGGACTGACAACAACGCCATTTTTTATGTGTTTTTCTTTAAAATAATTTGCAATTATTGGAATTGCAGTGATATGGTCGACCGGCACATTAAAAAAACCCTGAATGGTTGCAGTGTGGAGGTCCACTGATATCATCCTGTCCATTCCAGCCACAGTGAGAAGATCCGCTACAAGTTTAGCGGCAATAGGCTCTCTTCCCTCTGATTTTTTATCCTGTCTTGCATAAGGATAATGTGGAATTACACAATTTATCATACTCGCTGAGGCTCTTTTCAATGCGTCAACCATTATAAGGAGTTCCATGAAATTATCATTTACCGGATCACCGCATGGCTGGACAACAAAAACATCCGCACCTCTGACGCTTTCTTCAAATCTTATATAAATCTCGCCATTTTTAAATTTCTGTCTTGTAACTTCACCGACTTTTATATTAAGATGCTGTGCAATCCTGTCTGTGAATTCAGGATGTGCCGAGCCGCTGAAAAGAAGCATCCTCTGGTTGCTGGGATAATCTCTCATTAAAACAATGACCTCGCTTTCAATAAATATGAATTATAAATATAGCTGCATGCAATCTTTAAGAAACAGATTGTTCCATAATACAATATTTTGCATATATTATTTATATCAGCACTGCTTATGTAATGCAAATATGTTAAATAATACCTTTCAGCATTTATTTCTCATTGTTTAAAAAACTGTCAGGGCCAATATTGCTGCCAGGTTTTACTATTGAAAATCTGACAACTGATTTGTTAATTACAGAGCTTTGGCGCACCACGCTTTCTGTTATCTGTGTGAAAGGGCCTATTATACAGTTTTCTTCTATAGTGGTATTGCCTTTTAAAAGACAAAACGGTTCAATTACAGTACCTTTGCCTATTTTTGTTTCAGGATCAATATAAGTCGTTTCTGTATTTCTTATTCTGACACCAGAAAGCATGTGCTCTTTATTTATACGAACCTGCATGATTTTTTCAATATTTTCAAGCTGCAGCATGTCATTAAAACCCTCAGACATCATGCTGTCTTTTAAAGTGAAAATCCCCGCGGTGCCGGTTGACCGTGAGAATTTTTCAACTACATCAGTTAAGTAAAATTCATTCTGGCTATTATGGGGTTCTATCTCACTAAGGTATTTAAAAAGCATACCGGTATCAAAACAATATATCGATGAATTGATTTCATTTATTTTTTTCTGTTCCTGTGTGGCATCGGCCTCTTCCACGACTTTCAAAAGAGAGCCATCTCTGTCTCTTATAATCCGTCCGTAACCATAAGGATTATTCAAAAAAGCTGAAGCTGCTATCATGCCGGATTGCATTTGCAGTTTTTGGGCCGCAATCTGTGACAGGACCTGGCCTGTTATAAGAGGCATGTCTCCTGTGAGAACAATGCAGTTTTCCGCCAGCTCGTTTAAATTGCCGGCAACGCTTAAAACTGCATTTGCTGTACCGAGCTGTTTTTCCTGGTAAACAGGTCTTACAGAGGGAAAATTCCTGGCCAGATAATCTTTGACCATATCGCCCTTATAACCCACTACAACAAAAACATTTCGCGGGTCCATGGAAAGCACTGCGTTCAGTATATAATAAATCACAGGCTTAAAGCATATTTCGTGAAGCACTTTGGGCTTGTCAGATTTCATTCGCTTACCGATGCCTGCAGCCAGTATTATAGCGCTTATTTTTTTTCCAAAATCACTCAATTATCTTCCCGCCTGTTATTTCACTTGAAACATGGTTAAAAGATTCGTCAAAATACCCCTTTTTATACTTTGATAAAAATTAATTTAAGAT
>JAFGMJ010000222.1 GCA_016927635.1 Actinomycetota bacterium | reverse complement strand
ATATGCAAATGGCAGGACCCTGCAGCAGGACAGGCAGGAGCTTAGATTTCCTGAATTCTTTGATTCAAAACAGCAGGTAAGATTTGATGAAATCGATTTAAATAAAATAAAAGAGATAACTAATCTTGTGGAGACAAGCAATATCGATGAAATAAACCTTGAAATAGAAGGTGTTAAGATTTCAATAAATAAACATCCCAAAACCAGTAAGGAAGCGGCATCAGGGCAATACAATGCTTCAGGCGCAGAGCCTCCTGCTGCGCCAGCGCCGTCTTCTTTGCCAGCTGTCAATGATTTAAATGAAAACAACCTGCCAGCTGGAATCATTGAAATAAAATCACCAATTGTAGGCACTTTTTATAGAGCGCCATCACCCGGAGCGGTTCCTTTTGTAGAAACAGGATCTAAAATAAAAAAAGGTGACACTCTTTGCATAATCGAGGCGATGAAGCTTATGAATAAGATAAATTCCGAGCATGACGGCATTATATATGAGATAACTGTAAATAATGAAGACACTGTGGAATATGACCAGGTAATTATGAAAATAAAGATTTAGGTTCTTAAAAAAATTTAAAGGGTAAGTATATGTTTAAAAAAATTCTAATAGCAAACAGAGCTGAAATAGCTGTAAGAATAATAAGAGCCTGCAGGGAGCTTGGCATTGAAAGCGTTGCAGTCTACTCAACGGCAGACAGGGACTCGCTGCATGTAAGGCTTGCAGATACAAGCATATGCATAGGGCCTCCGCCTTCTTCCAAAAGTTACCTTAATATGGACGCCATTATAAGCGCGGCCCTGGTTTCAAAGTGTGATGCCCTTCATCCCGGATATGGCTTTCTTGCTGAAAACGCAGCATTTGAGCAATTATGTTCAAAAAACGGCATAGTATTTATAGGTCCTCCTGCAGAAGTCATATCGCTTTCAGGCAATAAGTCTATGGCGCTTGAGGCAATGCGAAAAAACAGGATACCTGTTATACCTGGCTCAGATGGAAATATAAAAGATGCACGGCACGCTCTTGCCTGCGCCAGAAAAATAGGTTACCCGGTAATTTTAAAAGCGTCTTTTGGCGGAGGCGGAAAAGGCATGAGAATATGCAGCAATCCCAGAGAGATGGAATCCATGTTCAGTATTGCAAAATCTGAATCTGCATCAAGTTTTGGCATGGCTGAAGTCTATCTTGAAAAATATATTAAAAAACCAAGGCATATTGAATTCCAGATAATTGCAGATAATAATGGAGATGCAGTCTGTGCAGGAGAAAGAGAGTGTTCAATACAGAGAAGACATCAGAAACTCCTTGAAGAAGCCCCTGCAGGTAATCTATCCGAAAGGACAAGGAAAACCATAAGGGAATACGCAGTAAGGGCTGCAAATGCAGTAAACTATAAAAACCTTGGGACAATAGAGTTTCTGGTAGATGAAAATGAGAATTTTTACTTCATTGAAATAAATTCAAGGATACAGGTCGAACATCCTGTAACAGAAGTTGTTACAGGTATCGATCTTATTAAAGAACAGATATATATGGCGGCGGGACTTAAGAATCCATATAAGGCAAAAGAAATAACAATTAATGGCCATGCCATTGAGATGCGTATAAACGCAGAAGACAGCGAACATAATTTTTCACCAAGTCCAGGAAAAATAACCGATTGTATTTTTCCACTGGGCCCGGGCGTCAGGATTGATACATTTATAAGGCCAGGTTTTATCATACCCCCATTTTATGATTCATTAATAGCAAAGCTTATTGTATGGGGCAGTTCAAGGCAGGAAGCTGTAAGCAGGTCTTTAAGAGCTCTTGATGAATTCAGCATTGAAGGAATTAAAACCACCATTCCATTTCAAAAGAAGATACTTTCAAACCAGAGATTCCAGGAAGGTAATATACATACGCATTTTATCGAAGAGCAATTCGGCCTGTAATTCATGATTGTAAATACTTATGATTTGATATATTATTGAAACTTGATTTTTTTAGTTTTTCTAAAAACCATGCGTTTTTTAAATTTTTTCAAATAATAGATTTACAGGAGAGAAAATGACAGCAAATCTTGAAATCACAAAATTTGACCCAAAACCAAGGCGACACTGGCACAAAAGAGTTATCTACAAACCTCTTTTCTGGTTTGAAGAATTTTTAAAAAGGATGCTTTTTGACTGCAGGTCGTGCGGGCAATGCATACTTTCATCAACAGGATTTGTTTGTCCGATGCGATGCCCCAAGACTTTAAGAAATGGCCCATGCGGAGGCGCATTTGACGGTAACTGTGAAGTGGATAAAACCAAAAAATGCGTATGGGTTGAAATATATGAAAATGCAGCTGACCTTGACAGGGTAGAAATGCTTGAAAAATTCCAGCCGCCAATAGATCACAGGCTTGAAGAGACCTCTTCAATAGTAAACTGGCTTGACGGAAGAGTTGAAGGTATGCATCTTGCCATAAAAGGCAAGGGTCCCTCGCTGGTTCAACTGGTAAACATCGCCATACATCTTGTTATATACAGGATAAAGAAATTCTTTAGGGCTCCAAAATTCTGGCAGAAACAGGAATCACATTACATGGACGTCTGATTATTCTGCTTGCAAAATATTATATATATCATAAAGTCCTGGAACCTAATGCAGGGTTTGGTTCCAGGATTTTTTTTCAATAGCTGAATATGCTGACCAGAAGGCCTTTGGAGTCCCTCAGATACAGGGTGTCTGTACTATTGTTCCATACAGGCATGTTACTTTTCCAGTAAAAATTCCCCTCTCCGTCGTTGCCCTGGCCGCTGTAAAGAGTTATTTCATCGCAGCTTTTAAAACAATATTTTTTAAATTCATATGTGTTTGTTGCGCTGTCTTTAACTGTCCAG
The DNA here is from genome assembly GCA_016927635.1 of Actinomycetota bacterium. Lineage (GTDB taxonomy): Bacteria > Actinomycetota > Humimicrobiia > Humimicrobiales > Humimicrobiaceae > VGAZ01. The sequence goes on along the minus strand of JAFGMJ010000222.1, from coordinate 4,537 downwards.
CCACCTATATCTATATTTTTGTCAGTATTATTTTTAAAACTTACATATTCATCATTCATATTCTTTTTGTCGTCACCGTCTGCATCCCAGTGGATTTCTATGGATATTGCAGCCTGGCTCTTCTGGCCGCTTACGGATATGACATAATTGTATTCAGAACGCTCCCACAGGCCAAGATTTTTACTTCTTGCCGTTCTTTCAGCATCAATAAACAAATCCTGGTATTTTATGTCCGGTGGCAGTGTAAAAGCACTGGCAAACCCTTTTTTGACCATTTCCAGGTTTATGAAAACATTTCCTGCAAATGCATAGCGCAGAAGCCTTCCGTACTGGTCCCGGTCTGTTACATCTTTTTCAAGACTTATTTCTTTTCCGCCACAAATAATTGCCAGCACTGCTTTTGCCTCTTCATAAAAAAACATTCCGGACTCAGGAGTATTTATTCCTGTAAGCCTTACAGTTTCAGAATCATCGACAATTAAAGTATCGCCATCAATGATTTCTGTTACTTTGTACAAAGGTTCTTTTATTTCTTTTTTTTCTTTTCCAATATATTCATAAGAATCATCTGCATCTGTAAAACCCGAAGAAAGGCTTTCAGAAGTATAATTTTTGTTATTGCTATTTTTACCTATATCATTTTTGCCTGCTTCACTGTCAAAATAGTAAAGCCCGCAGGAGCTTAAAACAATGAGCGACAGCACAAAAAGAATTAAAAATTCTATTTTTAAATAATGCTTTTTCAAAAATAAAACCTATTTCTTTCTTATTTCTTCAAGCTTTTGCCTTGTCTTTTTGTCGAGCCTTTTTTCAATAGTGTAGAAAGATTTGCTGCTGTCTTTTTCATTGCGGTAAAGTTTCATTGCGATATTTTTTTTAAACGCATCAAGCTCCATTATAAATTCCCTTATGGATTTTCTGTAAATATTCTTTGTGAAAATGACTTTCTGCTGCATATAATCAGAGGTGACTACAAATATCCTGGAATATTTTTCATTCAGGTGCACCATTTTTTCAACAAGCGAATCAGCTGTCTGGCCGCTTTTTGAATAAATCACTGATATCGAATCTATGATTTCTCTGCCCTGTTTTTTGTTCCGTCCATGTTTTGCATCAAATACGACAGAAAGCTCACATTTATTGTAATTCTTGAACTGGGCAAGATCATTTATAAGCCTGTCACGCAGTATTGAAAGGTCTTCTGAAGATATTTTTGCATTATTTACACCTTTGTTGTAAAAGCTGAATATAAAATTATAACCATCGATTATATAAAGTTCTTTCAATTCAAATAAAAATCATGCCTGGCTAGCTTTTAAAATTTTTTAAAATATAGAACATAATGCCTGAACATACAGAAACGTTTAAAGACTGCATTAACCCCTGCTGTTCCACCTTTACAAGAAAATCACAGTTTTTTGCTACAAGATTTGAAATGCCTTTTTCCTCACTTCCAAAAACTATTCCTGCAGGAAAAAAATAGTCAGACTTACCGGCTGGCGATACATTCAATTTATCTGACAGTGTGGTACCGTATATCCAGAATCCATTATTTTTTAGAAGTTTTATTGTGCTGACAAGATTTGTAACTCTGTATACTTTTATTTCTTCCAGGGCGCCAGAAGATATCCTGCTTGTCCTGCTGTTTACATCTGCGCTTCTGTTTGACGGTATTATCACGCCATCTATGCCAAACACACTGCAGTTTCTAAGAATTGCGCCAAAATTGCCTGAATCTGTGACTCCGTCAAGCAGCGCAAGAACCGGCCTTGCAAGTGAATTCTTATCATTTTTTGTTTTTTCAACTATTTTTTTTAAATCTGTCTCAAGCTGACCATAATTATAGGCAGACACTTCTGCAGCAATTCCCTGAGAGCTCTTTATTTCTTCCCCACTATTGCGGTTTTCTTTAAAAAGGCCTGCAAATATTTCGGGATTAAATATTTTTATGGAAATGCCCTTTTTTTGGGCTTTTTTTAAAAGTTCTTCTATGCGGGGAGATTTTTTTTTATGCTCGTTTACATATATGTTATAAATCTTTCTTTTGCCGGAATTTATATCCAGCAGTGAAGCAATAGTATTAATGCCATATAATTTTTCATAAAGCATTTACTTTTCTCTTTTCCAGATTGTGCCTTCTTTCCTGTCCTCAAGAATTATCCCGTATGATTTTAGCTTTTCTCTTATTTCGTCTGCTTTTGCAAAATCCTTTTGCTCTCTTGCATATAGCCTTTTACTGATCAGCTTTTCGATTTCTTCATCATCCGGATAATTGCCGCCGGTTGAATCATCTTTTTTAAGCTGCAAACCATAAATATGTTTTTTGAGATTAAGCCCTAAAATCCCGGCATAATCCAGGACAATGGAATTTACAGTCATAAGGTTTTTCCCGATGCTTGCATTCATTTTAAAACCTGCATTCTGTATTATTGCATTAATATTGCCAATAAAATCAAATAAAATTCCGATTGCCCTGGCAGAGTTGAAATCATCATCCATTGCAGCCTTAAACTCCCGGCTGAAATGTTTTATATAATCATATACCTGAAGAGAAACATCTTCCTGCTGTTTTTTATCTTCAGTTTCACCAAAAATGTCTTCCTGGTTGTCTTTAACCTCTTTATCTATATTACATAAAAAGTCAACATTTCTTAAAAAATTTATTATCTTTTCAAGCGCTTTTTTTGCCTCCTTGAGTTTTTCGGCGCTGAACTCAAGGGGGCTTCTGTAATGAGTTGAAAGAATATACATCTTAATTACATCAGGAGAATATTTTTTAAGAAGATTTTTTAATATCCAGTCGCTTTTAAGGCCTCTTGATTTGGACATTTTCTCTTCTTTGACCTCTATCATGCCATTATGCATCCAGTATTTTACAAAATCACCTTTTTCAGGAAATGCAGCTTCTGACTGGGCTATTTCATTTTCGTGATGGGGAAACACAAGGTCTATTCCTCCCCCATGTATATCAAGCTTGTAATCAAGATATTTTATTGACATTGCTGAGCATTCTATGTGCCAGCCCGGGCGGCCTTTACCCCATGGGCTTTCCCAGTAAGGTTCGCCTGGTTTTGCGCTTTTCCACAAAGTAAAATCTATTGCATTTCTTTTTGAAAAAGCATCGCTTTCCTGGTTTTTCATTTCATCAGGCCTCTGCCGTGAAAGCTTACCGTATCCTTCAAATTTTGCCACATCAAAATAAACATCTCCGGCAGATATATAACCGTATCCGTTCTCGATTATTTTTTCAATTATTGAAATTATTTCCGGAATCATTTCGCTTGCTTTAGGCATTGCAGTGAAATCTTTTATTTCAAGGCTGTCCATATCTTCAAGAAAAGCTTCTATATACCTTGAAGTAATGGTATTGAAATCAACATCTTCATCGTTTGCTTTCTTTATTATCTTATCCTCTATATCAGTTATATTCTGTACAAATTCAACATCATAACCTGAATGTTTTAAATAATTGCGCACCATGTTAAAAACAATTACAGGCCTTGCGTTACCAATGGATATGTAATTGTATACAGTAGGCCCACACACATACATCCTGACTTTTTTATCGCTTACAGGCTTGAAATCTTCCTTGGTCCTTGTCAGGGTATTGTATATTCTTAAAGCCAATCCTTACTCCTCTTTAGCTTTTATAATATCTTTTTTTAATAAGTTTATTTCTTTTTCCATATCAGAGATTTTATGTTTAAAACCATTCAGTATTTCATTAACAGGGTCAGGAAGATTCATCCTGTGGAACTGGTCCGATAGTATTTTTTCACCTCTTATTTTTACTATTCTTCCCGGAATGCCAACAACTGTGCAGTCATCCGGAACCGGGTTTATTACAACTGCACCTGCGCCAATTATAACATTGTTTCCTATTGTTATTGAACCAAGGACTTTTGCTCCTGCAGATATTATGACATTGTCGCCAATTGTGGGATGCCTTTTACCTCTTTCCTTGCCTGTACCGCCAAGAGTCACTCCCTGGTATATAGTTACATTATCCCCTATTTCAGTAGTTTCACCAATAACAACACCCATGCCATGGTCGATAAAAAGCTTGCGACCGATCTTTGCTCCAGGATGTATTTCTATGCCTGTAAAAAATTTGCTTACCTGGGATATAAGCCTTGGCAGAAATTTTATCTTTCTTTCAAGCAGCCAGTGGGCTACTCTGTGATTCATAACAGCATGAAAACCCGAATAAGTGAAAAGTATTTCTGCTGTGCTTACAGCTGCCGGGTCCCTTTCTTTTGCTGCTTTTATTTGTTCTTTTAAATCTGCAAATAACCCCATTTGCCACCTTTTTAAAAAGAAAATAAATTGTTTAATAATTAAATAATTTTTATGCTAAGAGATTCAATTATAACGGAAAACAGTCTATTTTATAATCTTTATATTGCTGTGTTCTGATTAATTTTCAATCAGGGCAACTGCCTGTGTGGCAGCGCCTTCTTTCCTCCCGCAAAAACCAAGCCCTTCGGTAGTGGTTGCCTTAATACCTATCCTGTTTACAGGTATTTCCAGTGAATCT
>JAFGMJ010000221.1 GCA_016927635.1 Actinomycetota bacterium | reverse complement strand
TGAAGATGTCTGCATCGATATTAATAAAGGTGAGATACATTCGATAATTGGAGAAAATGGAGCCGGAAAGAGCACTTTAATAAAAATAATCTCAGGTGCGGTACCTGCTGATAAAGGAAATATCTTATTGGAAGGAAAAGATATTACAAATCTTTCATCTGAAAAGTTATTTAATGCAGGTATCTCTGCCGCTTATCAGGAAAATTCTTTATTTGATAACCTCACTATTGCACAAAACCTTTTTCTAAGCGGATTTTACAAATACAAAGCTTTTAATTTCCAGTGGAAAAAAATAGTTGATGATGCTTCTAAAATGCTTGATTATTTTGGTATAAGAGGCTTAAATCCCCTGGAGATTGTATCTGAGTTGCCACCGGAGACAAGGCAGATCATTGAAATATTAAAATCAGTAAAAAGAGAAGCAAAAGTACTGTGTCTTGACGAGCCAACTGCCTCTCTTACAGAAAGCGGAGCCGAATTGTTTTTTAAGTTTTTGTTTAAGCTTAAGCAAATCGGTACAACTATACTTTATATATCACATAATCTCGATGAAGTCTTAAGTTTTAGCGACAGGATCACTGTTCTTCGGGACGGAAAAAAAGTAAAAACCCTGAATATAAAAGAAACTGATAAACCAGGTTTGCATAAGCTAATGATTGGAAGAAATATTGTTAAGAAGCAACGAAATAAAATTTCCCATACAAAGGAAAAACCATTATTGCAAGTAAAAGACGTTGGAGATGGTCTTAAATTAAAAGGGATAACCTTTGATGTTTACCCTGGAGAGGTTCTTGGCATCGCAGGACTTGTGGGCTCAGGCAGAACTGAACTTGCATGGCTGCTTTTTGGCCTTACACAACTGAAGTCCGGTAAGATATATTATAAAGACAGGCAGCTATTACGCCTAAATCCAGACCTGGCAATCAAAAATGGCATAATGTATTTGCCAGAAGACAGGAAATTGATGGGACTATTTTTGGGCCAGGATTTAAAAGTAAATGTAACTGCTTCAAAACTGGACAAGGTAAAGAAAAATGTCGTGATAGATTTCAAAAAAGAAAAAGAGCATACAGCAGATATGCTTAGAAATATGGATGTCAGATATTCAACTCTTAACCAGCTTGCTTTAAAGCTAAGCGGTGGAAACCAGCAGAAAGTTCTTTTTGGGAAATGCCTGTTTACAGATCCCGAACTTTTGATTTTAGATGAACCTACGAAAGGTATCGATGTCGGTTCTAAAGAGGAAATATACGCACTTATTGAAAAATTTATACAACAGGGCATGACTATTATTTTGATTTCTTCAGAAATCGAAGAAATATGCAGGCTTTCAGACAGAGTCCTGGTTATGGTAAAAGGAAAAATCAAGGATGCTTATAAAGGTGAAAAAATAAATGAAAAAGACATCACAAGTTGCTACTTACAGGCTTAAAAGAGACAATGATACCCTGGGTAATTTAATAAGAAGTTACGCAATCTGGTTTATACTTATTTTACTTATCATTATAATGTCTTTTGTGTCACCGGTCTTTTTTTCACTCAGGAATTTTGTAACTGTTTTTAAGAATATCGGGGCACTTGCGCTTGTTTCCATGGGCTTGACTTTTGTATTTTTGGGGGGTGGATTTGATTTAAGCCAGGGAGCAGTGCTTCTGCTTACTTCTCTGATAACTGTAAACCTCAACCCAATGACGCCACTGTCTTTCCTTGGCACTATTTTTTTGTGTATGCTGGTAGGCGTAGGCATAGGTGCTGTCAATGGATATTTTATAGGTATGCAGAGGATGAACCCTTTTATTACAACACTTGGAATGAGATACGTCCTGGGTGCAGTTGTGTATATAGTTTCATCCGGTGCAGTTGTAAGTGCATTGGAAAGGAGCAAAATCCTTGAGGCAATTGGGCTCAACAGTGTTTTCAAAATACCTATACAGACAATAATAGTAATTGTTATAGTGGCGATATGCTGGTTTATAGTCAGGTTTACAGTTTATTCAAGAAAAATAAAGATCGTTGGCAGCTCTCTGGTAGTAAGCAGATTCAGCGGCCTCGGATTCGGAAAGATACAGCTTTCAACATATATAATCAATTCCCTGTTAGCCGCTATTGCGGGAATACTTGTAGGCAGCCATATGTCATATGCAACCCCAACACTTAACTGGACTTATGATTTTGATGCAATAACTGCCTGCGCAGTTGGTGGCATTAGCCTTTTGGGAGGCAGTGGAAGTATTATAAATACTCTTTCAGGAGTATTGTTAATAGGTTTTATAAATAATTCAATGGTGCTTTTAGGGCTTGAACAATCATGGCAGTCGATTTTTAAAGGCCTGATTCTGGTAGCTGCCATCATAATCGATATGCAAATTAAGAAAAGATATGAATAGACATTTGAGAGGGCATATGAACAGTGAAAATATTTCAGCAGATAGTTTAAGAAACAAATCTAAAAGAAATACTTCAATTTTAAATATTTTTTATAATTTAAGGATTTTAATCCTTATAATCATTGTTATTGTAATATTTTCTTCTCTCTCTAAAGGATTTTTGACCCTGAACACCTTGAATTCCATCCTGTCGCTTGTTTCTGCTTATGGGGTTATTGCCATAGGCCAGACTCTTGTAATACTTATTGGCGATTTAGACATTTCAGTAGGAGGAATAATGTCTATTTCAGGTCTGCTTATGATTAAGCTTATGCCGTATGGCATACCTGTTGCTTTGGGTTCTGCTATACTTTCAGGAGTTTTTATAGGGCTTATAAATGGCCTGATTATTACAAGGTTTAAGGTTAATTCATTAATTGCAACAATAGGGATGAATTTTTTATTAGTCGGGGTTGCAAACCTTATATCAGATGGAACAATACACCTTAAGAACAGTCCCGTTGTAACCTTTGGAAATGGGGTTTTATGGTATATACCTTATATTGCGATAATTTATATAGCGCTTACACTTTTGATGCAATATATTTTAAAACGAACCACTTTTGGAATAAAAATGTATTGCATAGGCGCAAGCAGGGCATCATGTGATTTTTCAGGGATACGGGTTAAAAATATTGAACTTCTGGCTTTTGTCTTATCAGGATTATTTGCCAGCCTTGGTGGTTTTATATATTCAGCCAAGCTAGCAGCTGCAAGTCCTTTAATTGGCGGGGATGTGCCCATATATGTTATTACAGCAGTACTGCTTGGCGGAACCACTATAGGAGGAGGCTATGGAGATGTTGTAAAAACGCTCTCAGGAATATTTTTGCTCACTATTATAACCAAGGGCCTTACCGTATTGAACATGGAAGCATATTTCCAGGATATGATTATTGGTATAATGTTGATCTTACTTTTATTTATTGGCAGGAAACTAACCTCAAGGGGCAGGTTGTTTGTTTAGATTATTAAATAATTTTAACCTTTTACTTATTTAAAACATGTTTTATATATTAGCATTGAAAAATTATTTACCGGAATTTGGAGGCAAAACAAATGAATGAATTTATATTTGAACCTGCAGAGTTTGTCCCTTTTAAAGACAGGGAAGTTCTAAAGAAAGTAAGATCGGTTCATGGAAAAGAGCTTGAAAAGCATTCAAACGATAAAATGAAGATAAAGGTTATAAAAAACCCCCACCCGATAATAATAGGCGATATCTTCACAAGGATTAAAATGTCTGATGATTTGGACAAAAGGCAGGTGCTCATCCTTGGAAACCCTGAACCTGAAACTTACATACCTGTTGCCGAGCTTATAAACTACCACAGGGTAAACTGCAGAAACGTGTATATATTTGCAATGGATGAGTGGGCTGACCAGGATGGAAACATAGCCCCCGTATCCTACAAAGCAGGCTTTGCCCATTCCCTTTTAAACTATTTTATCTACCGGATAGAGCAAGAGCTAAGGATGCCTATGGAAAATGTATTTTATCCGACAAATGAGAACATAAAAAATTATTCTGAACTGATAACAGAGAAAGGCCAGGGAGGCGCAGACGTGTGCTACTCAAGCCCGGGATGGGCAGGCCACATCGCATTTGTTGACCCTAGCCCCGAGTTTTTAACAGAAAGCATAGACAATTACCTACAGCAGGATGCAAGAATAGTTACCCTTCATCCGCTCACCATCTGCCAGAACTCACTTCATGGGGTGTTTGGCCAGTCAGGAGACATTGCAAACGTGCCTCCAAAAGCTGCAACAATAGGACCTGCTGATGTTGTTCGCTCAAGGGCAAGAATAGAGCTTCACGCGCTCCAGACAATGGCAACATTTGTATCATGGCAGAGAATGGTCTCAAGGCTTATTCTGCTGGGACCGGTAACGCCATATGTGCCAAGCTCAATATTTCAGATGCTTGATACGCAAGTTTATGTAAGTGAAGAGATAGCAGCGCCCTTTGAATGCTGGGAGACAG
>JAFGMJ010000220.1 GCA_016927635.1 Actinomycetota bacterium | reverse complement strand
CTTATTTTAAGCCGGTGATGAACTCTGACTAAATGGAACTTAAAATAATTCAGAACAATCTAAGCGGAGAAGCATATAAGAAAATAAAACTGCTGATACTTGAAGGGGTATTGAAACCTGGTGAAAAAATAGTCCAGGAAAAGATGGCCCAGAGACTTGGAATAAGCAAAATCCCTCTTATACAGGCTCTTTCAGTATTGCAGAAAGAAAGACTTTTATCTTACAGCCACAGAAAAGGTTTTATAGTAAGAAAAATATCCACTCATGAATTTTATGACCTCCTGGACTTACGGGGAGTTCTTGAAGGGCTTGCCGCAAAAAGAATGGCTTATAATGTTAATGATGACATTAAAAAGCATTTGCTTGAATTCATGGATGATTTTGAAAAGTGCTGCGATAGTAAAAACATTAAAAAATATTCAGAACTGGATAAGAAATTCCATTTTTATATACTTGAAAATTCCGGCAATACATATCTGCCCCATATTAATGATTCTTTTAACTTATTGATACTTATATACAGTAAGGGCTTCAAATCCGAACTGGGCATCAGCCTTGATTATCATAAGTTGATAATAAAAGCAATAATAGAAGGCAGGGGCGAAGATGCCGCAAGGCTCATGGAAGAACATTTTGAGAAAGCTAAAGCTTTTTTCTGACCTTTTATTAAGTAATATTTTTAAATTTAGACACAAAGACTGTTTAAAACAGGAGGTATTAAAATGAAATATGTAGTAAATGTACAGTCTATGAGCCCTGACCTTGACCCAAGGTCCTTAAGGGACAGGGTAAAAAACAGAGATAAAGAAGTCTTAAGGGACACATATTATTTAATCAACCCTGATGATGAGGGATGCAAATCAAGGCGGCTGACCCTTGGCCACACTACAATATACCCCACAGGCACTACCACAGGGCATAAACATGATGACATGGAAGAAGTATACTATGTTGTGATGGGCAAAGGGATAATGGTAGTCGGGGAAGATGAGTATGAGATAGAACAGGGCGATGCTCTTTATGTCCCGCCCGGTGTCTTTCATACAACCAAACAGAGAGGCACGCTTCCGCTTATTGTAGTGTGGGTCACCTGCAAGATAGAACCTTCGGACCTTTAATAAAGTTTTTATAAATTTAAAGCTGAGTCTGCATTTGAAAGGATGAAATCATGATAAAAAAATCCATGCTTATAAAAGGACAGTGGGTTGAAGCTGAGAGCAGGGATATACTTGAAGTAGTAAACCCTGCATATGGAGAAGTTTTTGCAGAGGTTCCTAAAGCTCATAAAGAAGATTTAGACAAAGCTATTGATGCTGCAGAAGCAGCTCTGCCGCAATGGTCAGCGCTTTCTCCATTTAAAAGAGGCGCTTTGCTCCGGAAAGCCAGCGATATTGTTTTACAGAGAACCGGTGAAATAGCAAGGCTTATGACGCTTGAACAGGGAAAACCTTTAAAAGAAGCTGCCGGTGAAGTTGAAAAGGGCGCAAAGATTTTAAGATATTATGCTGAAGAGGGTGAGCGCATATACGGCCGCATTATTGCAAATGAAGAGGAAGATATTGAAAGCAGGGTTATTTACCAGCCAGTAGGGGTTGCAGGAGCTATTTCGCCATGGAATTATCCCATCGAACTTCTTGCCTGGAAGATAGGAGGAGCTCTTGCGGCAGGATGCACCATAATAGCAAAACTACCTTCAGAGACACCTCTATCCCCTCTTGCTTTCACTGCATGCCTTCATGATGCAGGTGTGCCGGCCGGTGTTATAAATGCTATAACAGGTTCCGGTTCTGAGCTTGGGCCTGTACTTTTTAACAGCAGGAAAGTGAAAAAAATTGCTTTTACAGGTTCAACGGATACTGGCAGACAGGTTTTGGCAGGTTGTGTAGACACGTTTAAAAAAGTTTCCCTGGAATTGGGCGGAAGCCTTCCAATGATTGTATGCAAAGACTGCAACCTGGATGCTGCAGTAGCAGGCGCGGTAAGGCGTTCTTTCAGGAACATGGGCCAGATCTGCATTGCTATCAACAGAATATATGTGGATAATAAAATTTATGAGCCGTTTATGGCAAAATTTGTAGAAGAAACCAAAAAACTTTCAATTGGAGATGGAGCAAAAGAAGATTGCGACCTTGGCCCGATGTGCACAAATGGAGGTATAATCACTTCCCAAAGGCATATAGATGACGCAGTCAGCAAAGGCGCAAAAATAGCATGCGGCGGTAAAAAACCCCAGGGACATAAATTTGAAAAGGGCTACTACTTTGAACCCACAATACTGCGTGATGCAAACCATGAAATGCTTGTTATGAGCGAAGAGACTTTCGGGCCTGTGGTAGGCGTAATGCCTTTCAATACCATTGAAGAAGCAATAGAGCTTGCCAATGACTGTATTTACGGGCTTGCAGCTATAATATTTACAGAAAGCTTAAGTCTTGCAGATAATCTTGCCAAAAAAATAAAGGCAGGAAATGTTGCAATTAACAATGTTGATGCAGGTGTGATATATGCGCCTTATGGAGGCTGGAAAGACAGCGGGTTCGGGCATGAACATGGACCCGAAGGCTTATATGAATATCTTCTGATAAAGCATATAAGGGTGAGATATCTTTAAATTTTTTAAAATCTCATTTTATTTATAGACACAAAAAGTGAAAAGCTATTAGCCTTTCACTTGTAAAAAATATTTTAATTATATCAGGTCAGGAGTTTCCGTATGCAAAAACAATATATAATTGGAATAGATATAGGCACTTCAGGCTGCAAGACCATATTGGCAGACAATAAAGGAAGGGTCGTAGCCTCATCAATGGAAGAATACCCTCTTTATACGCCAAAGCCCGGCTGGGCTGAACAGGATCCTGAAGACTGGTGGAAAGCAACAATAAGTACTATATCTGCTGTGTTAAAAAAGAGCAAAATCTTTCCGCAGGACATTAAAGCTATAGGCCTGTCCGGACAGATGCACGGTCTTATTGCACTTGATTCTGGTGGAAATGTAATAAGGCCGGCGTTTTTATGGAACGACCAGCGTACACTGAAGCAATGTTCGGAGATAATAAATAAGGCCGGCGGTGAAAAACAGCTGCTCAAATACACAAACAACAGCATGCTCCCCGGGTATACTGGAGGGAAAATATTATGGCTCAAACAAAAAGAGCCACAAAATTACCAGAAAGCTGCAATCTTTTTGAATCCCAAGGATTATATAAGATTTAAACTTACCGGCGTAAAAGCTACTGAGGTTTCCGACGCTTCAGGAACAGGGTTATTTGACGTTAAAAACAGGCGCTGGAGCAGCAGACTGCTGGATATCCTGGATATACCGCAGGAATTGCTTCCTCAGTGTTATGAGTCTCCAGAAATCACCGGTTATATTACAAAAGAATCCTCAGGCCTGACAGGACTGCTCCAGGGCACTGCAGTAGCTGGAGGCGGTGGGGACGCTGTAATACAGACTGCAGGCACCGGTATTATAAACGAAGGCATACTTGGCCTGACCGTAGGCACGGCAGGAATAGTCGCTATGGGACTGGAAAGCTTTAAATTCAATTCTACAGGCAAACTTCAGATTTTCTGCAATAACGCGCCCAACAGATGGCATATTATGGGCGTTACTCTTGCCGCAGGCGGTTCAATGCAATGGTTCAAAAATACTCTTTGCAGGTATGAAGCAGCCCAGGCAAAAAGCAGTGGCGTAGACGTGTACAGCATAATAGATAAGGAAGTAATGGATAATTCAACTGCCGGCAGCAAGGGCCTGGTTTTTCTTCCTTATATGATAGGAGAAAGGTGCCCTTATCCTGACCCAAATGCAAGAGGGACATTTGTTGGACTGACACTGCGACATAGCTTTGCAGATATTGCCAGGAGTATTATGGAAGGTGTTACATTCAGCCTTAAGCAGGTTTATGAACTTGTGCTTGGAATGGATCCCAATCTTGAAGCCAGGGAAATCAGGGTATCTGGCGGAGGATCAAACAGTGTCTTGTGGAAGCATATAATTGCAGATATTTTCCAGCTGCCGGTAAAAACAGTAAGCGGAAGCAAGGAAGGCGGCGCTTATGGAGCGGTACTGGTGGCAGGAACGGGTTGCGGCATATGGCCCACTATTGATGATGCGGCACAATGCCCGCAAATAGAGACTGAGGTTCTTCCAGACACTCGCTATGATAAATATTATGAAAAACTTTATGCAATATACAAAGATCTATATCCGGCACTGAAGACCTCCTTTGACAGCATATCGGGCCTGGAAAATAATTAGCCTGGCAAAAAAAGCAGTTCCGGGCAATTTTTCTATTAATAATTATTTAAAAAAAAAGTACAATGATATTGCAAATATAAAATTTTCTGAAAGCATGGATTTTTCTATTCAGGCTATTTTTAAATGTAATTATTAATATAGAAATAATACACTCTTGGAAACAGAAGTTACAATCATATGCCCTCAGCTTATTACCCTAAAAGAAGATAATCTTGGCAGCGGTATACCATATATGCCGATTATTGCCGCATATCTGGCTGCTGTTTTAAAAAGAAAATACCGGCTGGAAGTAATTGATGCTTTCGGGGAAAATCCTTTTAATGCCTGGATTGAAGACAAATATATTATACAGGGCATCACTGCTGAACAGTTGATAAGGAAAGTTGCACCAAGCAGTAAATATTGCATACTTTATGTAAGCACCATAATGGCAAATTATATTTTGCATAGAATAATAAGGCTTTTAAAAGAAAAATATCCCCTTATAAAAATAATAATGATAGAAAATTCCCAGAGTGTAATAGGCGTATCTTTAAAGTACATTTATAAAAACTATTTTTATTCCGGTGCAGATTATATAGTCACAGGTGAATGTGAAGAAAAAATACCGCTCCTTTTGGATACCCTGCAAGGCAAAAATAAATCATCGATGAGCTTGATACCCGGAATCATCGATAAGTATAATGATAATTTGTCTGACATAAACTACCCAGCCGCTATTATTGCTGATTTAGATGCTTTGCCCTTTCCCGCATGGGAATTTTTTCCTCTAGACAATTACTGGAAGCTTGGATATGCTCATGGCCCGATGCAGAATAATTATATTGCCGTTATGACATCGAGAGGTTGCCCGTATAATTGCTCGTTCTGTGTAGTACCTTCTATGAACGGAGGTAAATGGCGCTTTCGGAGTCCTGACAATATTGTAAAAGAGTTTGAGTATATTATTAAAAATTTTAATGTATTTGAGTTCCATCTTGAAGATTTAAATCCCACATCAAATGAAAAGCGGATAATTGATCTTTGCAGATTGATCATAGAAAAAAAACTGAAAATAACCTGGAAGCTGGCCTCAGGCAGTAAAATTGAAACCATAAGAATTGACACTCTTAAATTGATGCGGGAAGCAGGGTGCACTTATATATCTTTTTCACCCGAATCAGGTTCAAGCAGGGTTCTTAAACTTATGAATAAGCCGTTTAAGCACGAATATGCATTAAAGATGACAAAAGAAATGAATAAGATAGGCATTTCAACACAGGCATGTTTTGTACTTGGTTTTCCAGGGGAAAACTGCCATGACAGGAATATGACAAAAGATTATGTTAAGAAGCTTACAAAAGCCGGCCTGGATGAAATAGCATTATTTATAATGACCCCGATTCCCGGCACTAAAACATTTGACCAGTTCAGCGGCTATTCTGACTATTCTGAACTTACTTTTGCCCCGACCTGGAGGAAAGATTACAGACAGTTGTGCAGGTTCAGAAACAGCACGTATTTATTGTTTTTGATTACTAAACTGTTTTTTCACCCTTTTAAGGTTTTAAGGCAGCTTGTTAATTTATTATCTAAAAAATTTGAGACTAAAAGTGAAATGAATATTTATCGGCTATTAATGGTTAAAAACTTAATCAAAAAAACTGCAAAAATCAATCAACTACAAAATAGCCGTTAAACTTTTCGCGTTCAGCTTTCCAATGGCTGTGATGCTTTTTAGAAATTATAAAATCCGCTGTTATAAATCCCATGTCCATGCAGTCCGGCACACCTCCATAGATAGAGCCGCCCTGCCTGCCGATTGAATAAAGGTTTTCATATTTATCAAAATATTCCATAACTGTTTTGAGGTTTCCTTTGTAATAAATATCCAGTATAGGATATGCATGCGGTAATTTTAACTGGAAATTTTCTATAATATCTTCAGGCTTTATAAGTCCGGCCGATTGAAGGTTTTTCACAGTTTTTATATAAAGGTCGTCTGCTGACGCCCGCCACACAGGATCATCAAAATGGCATGTTATCTCCATGCATATAACTGTCCTGTCGCCGGGACAGGTAAAGGTGCTGAAATTTTTCTGCTCAAAAAGCCTGTTAAAAATAATCTTTGGCTCCGGGAAGAAAATCCAGTTGTCCTCAGTGATTGATGGTTTATTTATGACAATGTACATAAGGATTATACTTCTTTCCTTCAGTGACTCAACAGCATTGGCTGTATTATCATCAGGAGAGCTATCCATAATATTAATCAAATCAGCTTTGGGTATAGTTGAAACTAAAACATCGTTTCCTTCAAGATTATCAAATGAACCGTCAGAGTATTTTATCCTGCTGATTTTGCCATTATCGGTTTCCACCCTTACAGGGTGCAGGCCGCAGCTCACTGTTCCGCCAAGCTCTATGATTTTTTCCCGCATTTTATCAGTGATCATCCCGACACCATATTTTGGATAAATAAATGTTTTGGCATTGAAAATCCGTTCGGGTTTTTTCCTGAGTACTATTTCCTTGAATATTTCTTTGATATCCGGAACCCTGATGCGGGTTTCTGCAAGCTCGACTCCAAGCGTCCTGCACTCTCCCCATATTTTTTCCGTAGTCGGCCTAACAAACATTTCATACATTACGCGTCCAAAATGATTTATTACCCATTCTTCATAATTATGCACTTCTTTGCTTTTACATCCACTGGTTACCAGAGTATAAAGGAAATTTACTATACAGCGTGTTGCCTGCCATGGCTTAAGCACTGTGACCATTTCCTTTGGGTCAATAGGGAAATTAATATATTTGCCGTTAATAAGTATTTTGCTTCTTTTTTCCTGTTCAAGTAAATCGTCTTTTAAAAGACCATGGATTATCTCCATAATATAATCAATTGTTGAATACAGCTTATGAGGGCCCAGGTCAAGTAAAAAATCACCATGCTTTAATGTAAAGGCCTGGCCGCCGACATAATCCTCTTTTTCAACGACTTTTACATCAAAACCTTTCTGGGCCAGCCGCCATGCTGCAGCAAGCCCTGTTGCGCCAGCACCAAGAACTATTGCCATATTCTTTGAAATATTTCCATTTGCTTTCATTTAGCTTATCTTTTATTTCCTTCTCTGCTTATGTTTGGAAATCGCTACAGAATCTTTTATTTAATTTCCTCTCCTTCTTTTTCAAATACAGAGGTACCCAATATTTTTAATGTTTTTATTAATATTTGGATGCAATCACATTTGTCTGCGCCGCATAATATGGAATCTGGACATTGCTCAGCCTTAATGATTTAAATAAGCCCATACTGAGCCTTGAAAGACTCTGGCTGTATATGCCCAATATTTTTGCCAGATAACCCAGCGGTAAGGTCTGCCAGTGCCATGCAAATTTCTCAACCTTGAATCCGGAATTTTCAAGATATTTCCTTATTGTTTTTTCAGTAAAATAATAAAGATGGTTTGAGAGTAAAAACCACCATCTGCGGCCTGCCAGCCTGGATAAAATACTGCCAAAGTCGGGGTAGTTGATAACAATTATTCCGCCTTTTTTTAAAACACGGTAACATTCCTGCAGTTCTTTTGCAGGGTCAGGTACATGTTCAAGCACGTCCCAAATGGTTAGAACATCAAATTCTTTATCGCCAAATCCAATATCTTTCAATGTACCGGCATACAGTTTTACACCAAGATTTTCTATGCCCCATTTCACTAACCAGTTGCTTGGGTCAACACCGGCAGCATCCCATCCGTGTTTTTTTGCTGCATTAACAAAAAAGCCTGCTGCGCACCCGACGTCAAGAAGGCGGCCCGGCGGTTTTTTCCACCGGTCGATTTTTTTGGCGCATTGTGTGAAAGTTTGTTGCCTGCCGCTGGCCCCCTGCACATATACTTTATCTATGGTGCCGGCATAGCTTTCACTTACAACTGCTGCATTTATTCTTGGATTTACATATACAAGCCCGCAATCAAGGCAGCGCACAATCCTCTGTGTGCCCCTTATTCCCTGTGATGCAGTTATAACTTCAAGAGGATTGAAATCTTTTTTATACGGCTCTATTATAACACGGTAATTTTCTGAGCCGCATAGATTACAGGCTACGGTCTCGTATATTGAGGCTTCCTTAAGCTGATCCAAAATATTTGTGAAAATCCTTTATAATGTTTTTATATTCATGAATAAAATATCAAATAATTTCAATACAATGCTCTTAAGAATTTTATGCTATGTATATAATTTTTTCAAGGAATATGATTAAAGGTAATTATTTACAAAAACATCCTGGCAGCAATTACTTTTACAG
>JAFGMJ010000219.1 GCA_016927635.1 Actinomycetota bacterium | reverse complement strand
TCTCTGCATCCTTCTTTTTTATCTTCATTGCCGAACACCAGTCTTTTATAAGATTACTTTCTTTTCCTGCAAGCATTGCTGCAAGCAGGGCTCGCCATATTTCAATATCCTTGATGCCTTCCCCGTAAAAGAGGCTGTATTTTGATATAACTTTTTCAATAAATGCTGCAAGTTTATTTATCGATTTTATTTCAATATTGATTTTATTTAGGGCATTAATGCAGTAAAGCCTTTGTATTGCTTTCCATGGCTGTTTTTCATTTAAAATTGAGATAAGCTCATCTCTTATCCTGATGCCATTTAATTCAGATACCATATTCATCCCGATTGAAGAAACAGCCAGCTTTTCAGTCTGATTGTCCATTTTAAAACCCAGTCTCTGTTCAAATCTGACAGCCCTGAATATTCTTGTAGGGTCTTCAATAAAACTTAATTTGTGAAGAACTTTTATTCTTTTTTCAGCCAGGTCTTTTTTGCCTCCAAAGTAATCTATTATTCGTGCGAAATCTGCCTTATTTAAAGACATGGCAAGAGTATTTATCGTAAAGTCCCTCCTTGCTAAATCCTGGCTAATGCTGCCGGGCTCAATTTCCGGAAGGGCGGCAGGCTTTTTATAATACTCTATTCTTGAAGTCGCTATATCCAGATGCTTATTATCGTTAAGTATTATTACTGCTGACCTGAATTTTTCATGACTTTCAATTCTGGCACCTGTTAAAGATGCGAGTTTTTGGGCAAAGATTATGCCATCACCTTCAACAACTATATCTATGTCAAGATTTGATATTCCAAGGAGTATGTCCCTTACTATGCCGCCTACAAGATATATTTTATATCTGAGGCTTTTTGCAATTATTGAAGCCTGTTTTAAAATTTTTATTATTTCTGCCGGAAGAAATCTTTTGAGCCGCTCTCTCATTTCTTCGGCCGATAAGTCAAATCCGCGCCCATAAGCTTTTATGCCAGCTGCATTAAAAGCTGTATGCCCATGTAAAAATCTAAGTATGTCTTTTCTTGTTACAATTCCTATTACTTCGCCTTTCTGTACAACAGGAACTCTGCCTATACCGTTATCAATCATCATTTGCTGCACATCTTCAACCGTACTTCCGGGTCCGGTAGTAACAAGGCCCCGCGATTTGAAGCCTTTTACAGGTGCATGCGAAAGTCCGTGTTTTATGGCCCTGTCCACATCTTTTCTCGTTATTATGCCTACAATATTATTTTTTGCATCCACAATGGGTATGCCTGAATGGCCGTATTTCTTTAATAATTCATTTACGCTAAATATGCTCTCATCTTCGTTAACAACTCTTATGGGATATGACATTATATCTTTAACCAAAACCGGCTTCTTTATGTATTTGTAAAGTGAGGCGATTATCCTGTTTTCAATCTCATCAAAATCCATGTCTTTTAATATGGCTGAGGCGGCCTGGGAATGCCCTCCTCCTCCGACTACTTCAATTATTTTTGATACATCGACACTGCTATCATCACTTCTTGCTACAATATAAGTCTTTTCTTTCATTTTTACCCAGCATATGGCTATATCAATATCCTCAACCTGGCCAAGCTTGCGAGTGATTATCGATAATCCTTCAATGTATCTGTCTGTCCTGGCACCGGAAAGTATGATCCTTTTTTCATAGACTTTTATTATTTTTATATTAGAAATAAGCTTTTCAAGAAGCCTGTGCTGTTCTTCGTTTAAAGGAGGATTTAAAAATTTGGAAAGCACAAACAGGTTTGCTCCACAGCTTACCAAAAATGCTGCAGCTTCAAAATCAGTTGCTGTGGTATTTGGAAATGTAAATGAACCGGTATCCTCATAAATGCCAAGTGCAAAAAGTGTGGCTTCAAATGAATTTATCTTAATTTTTTTCTTTTTTATTATATTTACAAGAAAGCTTGTAACCGCCCCGATTTTCAGTAATTTTATTTCACCTCCTTTTAAGTCTTCAGGTGATTTATGATGATGATCGTAAACTATTATCTCAGTATCTTTATTTTCTGCTGCATTCCTTAATGAGCCCAGCCTTGCTGCTATGCTAGTGTCTATAATTATGATTTTTTTAATAGAGGAAATATCTATATCTTTTGTTTCTTTAAGTGGAGGTAAAGCGTCTTCGTATATGGAAATGAATTTTCTGACGTTCTGGTTAATTGACCCGGGCAGGACTATCTCTGCCTCAGGGTAAAGTTTTTTTGCAGCAATCATTCCTGCAAAAGAATCAAAATCAGAACTGATATGAGTAGCTATGATTTCCATTATTGTTAATCACAATATTTTTCATAGCAGATGATTTCAGAAACAGACTTTCTTCCCCTTTTTGGAGTTTCGGCATCAGGCCCGGGATAACCAAGGGGCGTAAGAGCCACAACTCTTATATTTTCGGGAATTTTCAGTATATCTTTAACAAGCTGTTCCTTAAAGGCGCCTATCCAGCAGGTTCCCAGCCCGACTTCTGTCGCAGCAAGTATAAGATGCTCAAGAGCAATTGCAATATCTATGGGATAGCTGCTCATATAGCCTCCCATAACTCCATAAGCTTCCTCTTCTTTGGCACAGGCTGCCAGTATTACAGGGGCTTCTGAAATGAAATTCTGATTGTTGCAGGCAATCGCAATGTCATTTCTTTTATTTTTATCTTTTATCATTATCAGTTTCCATGGCTGGAGATTTTTTGCCGATGGAGCCTTTCTGAACGCATTTAACACATATTCAATTTTTTCAGGCTCTATTTCTTTTGGGTCATAAGACCTTATGCTTCTTCTGTTTGTAATGATTTCCATAAGACTGTTATACTTGCGCATCAGCATTACTCCTTATTGTATTCTTTGTGCATTAAAGCCATAAAAAGATTTTCAACTGTTAAGTTATTATTTAATATAAAATCATTTATTTCAGGACTGGAAAAATATTTTTTAGAAAACAGACAATTACAGAATATAAAATATTATAAAAAAGATAAGCTGTCAAATTCAAGACTTAATT
>JAFGMJ010000218.1 GCA_016927635.1 Actinomycetota bacterium | reverse complement strand
TTGGGATTAAAAGAAGTTTTTATGCCATTTTTTGCAGCAAACCCTGAGATCTCTTCCATTGTTTTAAATGACTCCTGCATCATTGCCGAAAAATGAAACCACTTTGTCTTAAATTTTTTAAAATCAATCTCTTCTGCTTTTAAGTTATCATTTGCACCCCTGTAGGTGAGTATGGTTCTTTGACGCTCAATACTGTCCAAAACTACCGAATAACCTGTTTGTCCATCTTTGCTTGCAACACCAAGAAAATCTATTTTTTCATTTTTTAACTCATCAAGGATAATATTTCCGTTTAAATCATCTCCTGTCTTTCCAATATATCCAGTTTTTAAACCTATTCTTGAAAGGCAGACCGCTGCATTGGTTCCTCCTCCACCAGTGTTAAATCCAAGCTCGTTTATTTTAAGTTTTGTTCCCAATGGATAACAGATAAAATTTGATTGGGAAGTTAAGGTTCTTGTACTTATTGATTCTACCCTGTCAGTATAGACAAAGGCATCTATGGTATTTGAGCCCACAGTAATAACATCATATTCTTTATAATTCATAATTTTTTATCCTTTAAGAAAAGTACTTTACATAAAATCATTTTTATTAATGTTTTTTATTTGGGGTTTAATTTTATAATAATAAATGATTTTTTAATAAGTTTTTTAAAAGATTGCCTCTATTTAACAGATTCTTTCTCTTTTATCCAATCAGACATTACTTTTAGGACAAGTCCTCTATTTCCTACCTGGCAGTGATTCTGGACTTGCTCCTCTTTGGTAAAAATCCTACCAGTGACTGACCTTGCATTCTTTAATGCTTTGATCTGCATATAATGCATTTTAAGAGGAATAAAGTGATCCTCTGCCCCTGTAAGCATAAGTACATCTTGAGTAACAAGCTCTGGTTTTTGATTCTGCCCATTAAATTCAAGCATAACTTTGCTTGCCTCAACAGGAGAATTTTCTTTCTTTGTTATATACATAAGATTTACAGCTCCCCAGTTTTCCTGGGGCATAAGCTTCATATTAAGTTCTACTGCCGGCTCCATAATCTTTGGATGCTTAAGCAGCCATCTTGCAAACTTCTCTATAAATGGCGGTGGTATTTTCATATAATCATAAGCAATGCTTGATGCAATTACTCTTTTTATCCTTGACTCATAGGCAGCAGCTCTAAAGCATAGCCATCCGCCCATGGAAATTCCAAGAAGTGTAACATCATTTAGGTTGAAATAATCCAAGACTGCTTTTACAGGTATTTCCCATTGGTATATAAGTGGCAGTCCGTATTCCTTTAGCGCTGCCCCCTGGCCGGGTCCTTCAAAAATATACACATCATATCCAAGATTAGAAAAATAATAGCCGAAAGAGTAAAATTCTTCTATATATGAATCAAAACCACCATGAATTACAATCCTGCCTATAGGGTTTTTATTTTTTGATTTTATTCTTATTGCAGGCATGTATGATGGGGTGTAAGGTATTTTAAATCTTTCAATATCCTTATAAACAAAGGCTTTGTTATAAAACAGGTCCTTAAACTTATCATAAAGCATTTTTTTATCAGGATCAGATGGATGGGTAAAAAATTCTGCAGCTCTGTAATAAAACGTAGCATTTATAATTCTATTTTCTGCCAAAGCCTTTTCTGCCTGGCTTATCATCTCATCTTTCCAGTCAGAAAGTCCTCTTATCCTTTTAGCAGCTTCTTGCATATCTTCAAGTCTTGCATAGCCAAAGGAACACCATCTGTTTAACTGGAAATCTATGATTTTTACCTTGTGCATTTTTACATAACCTAATGGGAAAATAAAAGAAGACATAATCAAATCTCCTGAATTTATTTTTTAAATATTAAAAAAATTATAAAGGGCATTGGCAGTGTATTGATTTATATGATTATATTAATTTTCTGCATATACCTTTCTTTGCATTATCCTTCCAATTATTGCATATTTAAATATTTTGCCTTTATAACTTTTACAGAAGCTACTGCTGCATAAATACCAAATATAATCCAGAGTGGAAAAAACATAAACATAAAGATCATAGACAGAAAAAAGACAGCTCCGGGCTCAGCGTTTGAGCTTAAATCGAACCAGGGAATAGAGGCAAGCATAAGTATTACACCAGCAAACATAAAAAGCATCATAAGTATAAAAAATATTAGCTGAAAAAATATTGCCTGAAGTGCATGAAATCTTACAAAATCTGATTTTTCTTTATTTGTAACCCAAATAATTATTGGAGCAAGTAGCCCGATATTTGGAATAAATATAGAAAGATGGGAAAGCAGTGCCATTAATTTTTCTTAAAACACGAAAGTCAAAGAAAAACGGTGGGAAGAAAATGTCAAAGGCAAGACAATATGAAATGTTTTCAAATCCATTTTATAAAGGGCAATATTTATTTAATGGTAAGGTATATAAAATGAATCATAATCCTATGGTAACAGAAGAAGAATTTGACATAACCCAGGATATACTTGGTGGTAAGAATAAATCGAGAAGGAAAAACCACGAATTTGCATACCGTGGTCCGATATTCTGCGG
>JAFGMJ010000217.1 GCA_016927635.1 Actinomycetota bacterium | reverse complement strand
GACCATGGTGGGATATTCTGGCTTATCAAATAATTTGAAAATGCTTCATTAAATTCATCGGAAGCAATTTCACCTAAAGCTTCGTCTACTGTACTTTCCTCTAAGAACTTTGCGAGATGACTGCTTAGCCTGTCATATATTTTTTTAAGCTCATCAGTTGAATAATCGTTTGACATCACAAATTGCCTCTCTTGTAAAATCCGAAGCATTTCAAGGCTTTTCCATGCATATCCTTCATATTCCTCTTTGGATATTTTATCCAGTATCATCATATCTGCACCTTTGCCTTCAAACTTATTGGGGAACTGCGTTAGATTGACTCTTCTGTAGAATGCGTCAGTCCGGTCTTGGGTTTCAGGTAGCTTGTTTGTCATTACTATTATTTTTGCGTAATTTTTAAAATAAAAAGGCTCTTTAAACTTTTTTTCACTTTTTATTCTGTCACCCCCTGTAATCTGTTTTACTACTCCTGTTCTTGAAAGGATATTCATATCGAGTTCCCCACATATAATTGCAAGCTTTCCATGAAGCTGGCTTGTTGCAAATTTATTTACTGATAGCTCATTTAAATCAATAGATGCGACATTTTCAATACCTAAAAGATGAGTCAGGATATTGATAAATGTACTTTTTCCATTTCTTCCCTCACCATATATAAAGAATATCTTTTGATAAGGGTAACTTCTTAACATGCAGTAGGCTGTAATCTCAAACAATATTCCCATATTTGCCTCCCCAACCAATTCTGTAAATATTTTTTCAATCATTGGGCATTCCTTATTCTTTGTATCTATATTTACATTGAGCTTGTTAATGAAATAGTACTCAGGCCTGTAGTCAAGCAGCTTGTCTGTCTTTAAATCATAAATTTTATCTTTGAAAGGTATAAGATAAGGGTCTGGCTCATTAAAACTGTAGCTTTTAAAAGTCCTATCTCTTATATCTTCTATGACCTCAGTAACATAATATTTTTTAAGATGTTCGCGTTTTAATATACCTTTTCTTAAAATAGACCTTAAATCACTCTCTGCATCTACTATCCATATACCCTTCTTTTCATCGTATAGCCAGATACGCTTGGATTCATCGCTCCCAATGTCATATTTTTTAATAACATATTCAGAATATAGCCTCACGTCAAAATTATCCCCTATAGCAAGATTTATATATTCTGAACTATTATCAATTAGCTCAAGTAGCTTCTCCCTTGTTCCGCCCTTTTTAATCCAGTCGCTTATATCCTCTTTTTCTTTAAGTCCGGGAAGTATAATCAATTTTATACTTTTAGATATATCAGCGAGATTGTCAGCTATGCTCTGGATATGCTTTCTTCCCTCTTCATCATTATCAGCAATAAGTATTACCGTCCTGTCCTTAAAATACTTGCTGTAGTCAGGGTTCCATTTGCCTGCTCCCATAGGTGAGGTGGTTGCTATAAAGCCAAGGGCGGATAGGTTGTTTGCATCCTTTTCACCTTCTACTATAAACACTGGGGTCTTTATATCACTACTTACCAGTTCCGGCAGCTTATATAATATTTTTTTTGTTGCTTTCAGGTCATATACCCATTTACCATTTTTATCAAGCCTTCTGAATGCAAAGCTTTTGGGTTCATACCTGACACACTGATATACCAGTTTTTTGTTCTCATCCATGTAATCATATGTATATACGATTTTTTTGCCTCTCTTTTGATAATCCGGGTTATATAACTTTCCCTTAAATCCACAAGACAGGCAGTGATAGATACCTTCTTCTGCATTTATCGATAAGCTGGGTATATGGTCATTATGCATCGGGCAAATTGCCTTCCATCCTGAACCAACTTTTTTTGCTGTAATAGTAAAAATTTTTTTCTGGTTATTATCCCATAGATTAAATTCTTTATTTTCAATATTCATTATTAATACCTCCAAATAAGCCAATAAAAAAGCAGGACAATTAAAAATTGCCTGCCTTTTTTAAACAGAAATCCTTTTAATTTCTGTTTTTGTTTATTAAAATTAAGTTAATGAAAATTTCTTGGATTTTTAACTTATCCAGAAATTTTCATACTAAAGGCTTATTTGTAAGAGGTATTGATTTTAAGGAAAGCTTTAAGAGGATCTAAAAAAACCTCAAAAAAGTTGTAAAAAGCCAGATATTAGCCGAGTTACAGCCTATGAGGCTTATAAATTCTTTAAAATTTTATTTTTATAATATAAAAGCATTTCCGCTAAATCCGGACAGATGCAAAAAATTTATTCCTTTAAATTCAGCTCTTTTGTAAGAAGTTGACCATCCTGGGTCTTTGTCAGCTCCTCTATCTTCTTTTCTGCTTCATTTAATTTATTGAGGCAGTAAGAGGAAAGCTTCACGCCGGTCTCAAACTTCTTTATTGATTCCTCGAGGGTTATCTTCTCTTCTTCAAGATCCTTTACAATATTTTCAAGTTTTGCCAGCGCCTCCTCAAAAGTCAAATCTTCTATTTTGTCAGACATCTTATTAATTCAACTCCAATCTTTTATTTATCTTTTCAATTATCCTGGACAGAAGCAGTCCGTCCTTTAAAAATACATTTATTTCCTGGTCCTCTTTGACTTCACTTATGCTCCTTATATAATTTATGCCTTCCTTGTCTGTTAAAATGGCATAACCCCTTTCAACGGCTTTTAAGGGGCTTGATGCATTCAAATCCTTTAAAAGCAGCGAAACAGTATTTTTCTTATCTACAGTATATTTTTTAAAGTTCGGGTATAGATTTTTATACAGGCCTGCAAGCATTAGCTTTCCGGTTTGAATTTTTCCAAATATGGTTCGGCTGTTAAAAGCCTTTGCCGCCTGGTTAAAAAGATTTGCCCTGCTTTTTATAATATCTTTTGATATTTTAATAAAACTGCCGCTTGCAAGCTCAAAGTCCTGCCAGTTCTTTAAAATAATAGTCTGGGGTTTTTTAAAAACCTTTCTCTCTGCCAGTATTTTTGTTTCTCTGTATGCGCGGCTTATGGTGGTATTAACAAGGCTTTGCGCCCTTTTTAACAATTGGGTGATTCTCTGTATATATTCAGCTTTATTCATTACTGCAAAGCTTGCAGCAACTGAAGGGGTTGCCGCCCTCATATCAGATACATCATCACAAATTGTATGGTCAGTCTCATGACCTATCGCGCTGATTACGGGAATGCTGCAATTAAAGACCTTATCTGCAACCTTTTCAGTGTTAAATGCCCACAGATCTTCAAGCGAGCCTCCGCCTCTTGCAATGATTATGACATCCACACCATATCTGCAAAGATCGTCTATTGCCTCACAGACCTCATCTGCAGAGGTCTTTCCCTGCACATTTACATTCCTTACAATAAGATGAAAGTTATCAAACCTTTCAGAAAGTACAGATAAAATATCCCTTATTACAGCTCCTCCGGTTGAGGTGACAGCGCCTATCTTTTTGGGCAGAAGCGGAATTGTTTTTTTATGCTCAGGTTCAAAATAACCGCGCTCCAGCAGTTTCTTCCTGAGCTTTTCTATTGCGGCAAGAAGATCCCCTGCGCCTGCTTCCTGTGCTTTTTCAGCTATAAGCTGGTATTCGCCCCGCTTCTCATACACTGATATGCTGCCAAACACCTTTATATTAAGGCCATCCTCTATTTTAAAATCAATGCTCTGGGCTGCATCGGCAAACATAACTACCCTGATCTTTGAATCTGCATCATTTAAATCAAAATAATAATGCCTGTTATTATGGCAGTAGAAATTGCTCACTTCACCGCTTATCCATATGCCTGAGAAGTTACTTCTCAGGGTGATTTTTATAAGCCCCGTGATTTCGCTCACAGTAAAGACCCTGGCATTTTCTTCTTCAAAAATATCCAATAAAGCCGCCTTTTATTGTCATGAATTTTTTTAAAGCCCTGATAAAAATATTTTCAGAAAGGGCTGCATGCCTATATTATACAGCAATTGCCCTTAAAAGATTTCATAAAACATCATTATCCTTATGACAATATATATGCAGAAGACAATCTCAATCGATGCCATAATTATGCTGAGAACGCTTTCAAAGCCCTTTGTCTTTTCCTTGAGGTATTCAGACGGGCTGCTGTAGAATTTTTTTATATTGGGGATGAATTTGGTGATGGAATAAAACGAGTAACCGACAAGTATTGAGCTTCCTATTGTAACTGTAAGGCCACCCAGGAAGTATACACATGCAACAAAATAACCTATTTCTATAAGGTTTAAGACTATTATTATAATCAGAGACACCAGACCGGGCCCAGAGGTCAAAGAGACTTTCTTGTCTTCTTCAGGCATCATCTCTTCAATCCTTTTTGTCTCTTCGATTATAGCGCTGCCGGTGCCGGACCTGATAATAAATCTTAAACTTGAAGCATGGACCCAAATAAGGATTATGGATAGAATAGCAATAAGAATCATTTCCCAATCAGTTTATTAGATAAAATATTATAAACATTATGAAAATGGTAAAAATCTCAGGCTTTGACTTTTTCACCTTTTACGCCTGCTGCCGGTTTTGGCGCATTTTCAGCAGGAGCTGCGCTTTTTGCGTTCTCCTGTGCTGCAGGGGCTTCTTTTTTTTCTTCTTTAGCTGTAT
Organism: Actinomycetota bacterium; assembly: GCA_016927635.1. Lineage (GTDB taxonomy): Bacteria > Actinomycetota > Humimicrobiia > Humimicrobiales > Humimicrobiaceae > VGAZ01. The sequence continues at coordinate 185 of JAFGMJ010000217.1, read as the reverse complement.
TTGTGTTTATATTTGCCTTGCTGGAACCGGATTTATAATCTGTTGTATAAAAACCTGAACCTTTAAAAATAATACCTGCGGGCAAAAAAACTCGAACTGCCTCAGATTTGCAGATTTCACATACCTCAATTGACGCTGAACCCATCTTCTGCAATTTCTCAAACGTATTCCCGCATTTTTTACAT
>JAFGMJ010000023.1 GCA_016927635.1 Actinomycetota bacterium | reverse complement strand
ATTTAATGATAGTATGTAAAATATAAATTTAATATCTGAATAAATACGATTGTGGTTGTGACAATAATTATGCGCCCACCTATTTTAATTAATTGCATAAATTGCCTGTTTACACAATAAGCCAATGCCTTCCCCTCCGGTGATAAAAATATTCTTCACTTTAAAAACCTCACAGCCTCTTTTGTATCAATAATAGCTTCAGTAAAATACCTCAGATGGAGCTCCTTTGCTGAAGATATGCCAATCCTGGGCGAAGACAGTATTTTAATGCTGCTGCTTTTTATGCCACAGTCATATATGCTCAAACCGCTCTTAATGTCTGTTAAATCCTTTTTATTGTCAGAAATATCTATGCCAAAGGCAACGGTCAATTTCCCGGGCCCGTCCGCAATATACTTTAATTTTTTTAAAAAATCTTTATTTTTAACATCTTCAGCTGTTTTCTTAACAAAATTTGCTGTTTGCCTTTTTTTGCTTTTTATTTTTGCCCTGTGCATCATCCTTCTTTTAATCATCAGTTCTGTTTGCTCCAGGGGCCATACTGCCCTTATCAGTACCGCACCCGGCATATTTATTTCTTCTGTTACAGCATTTAACATATAATACATACCATAGCAAAAATAAACATAAGACATTCCGGCTCTGCCAAACATTATTTCAGAACGCATAGTCTTTCCTTTAGAGGCATGGCTTGCAGCATCAGTCGTTCCATAGTATGCCTCTGTCTCAATAATAATACCGGTTGTTTTTACATTAGCGTGTAGATACTCTGATTTTTTGCAGAGCATCTTACCTATAAGTTCGCGCGCCACAAGGGAGGTGTCGCGATTATAAAAATCTATTCCAAGTACGTTCTTATCATTTAAGCATGATGCACTTATTTCTTTTAAATCAAAGTCCATAAATAAAAATTACTGAAAAGTAAATTTTGTCTTTAATAAATTAATTGCTTTATTGTTTTTTTATAAAATATCTCACTTTATCCAGAGATATTCCACAACAAGCACTGTAAATATTACGGCAAGGTAAGGACTTGAAATTTTAAATAAGGCCCAGGCGATCTTTTTTGAATTTTTGGCCACAAGAATTATGCTTAAAACAAATATTGCCATACCAGCCGCTAAGACAGTGCCCATGTATATAAAACTCAAATCAGAATATAAACCTATAAAAATTGAAAAAGCCACAAGTATAAAATTCAGCATTGCCAGGAGTGTAAAAACCTTTTTTCTGCTCCAGATAACAGGCAGCATGGGAATCCCTGCTTTTTTATAGTCCTGCTTAAAAAAATAAGCCAGTGACCATATATGAGCCGGGGTCCATATTATGACTATTAAAAACATAAAAACAGCAGGCAAGTCGATTCTGCCGCAAGCAACTGCAACCCAACCTGCCAGAACAGGCATACCGCCTGCAGGGGCGCCGAATATTATATTTAATGGTGAGCGTTTTTTGGTTATAAGATTATAGATTATGGCGCTGTCCAGAAAACCTAAAAAAATAAAAAGTGCGGTAAGGCTATTAATAATTGCTCCAAGGACCACACCCAGGCAAACAAGCACAATGCCGTAAATAAGGGCGTTTTTAGAAGGAAATATTGTCCTGGCAGGAACAGGCCTTTTTTGTGTTCGCGACATAACCATGTCCATATCCCTGTCAATATATGCGGTTGTCGCGTTTGAGCCCATTACGCTTAGTATAATTGAAGCAGATACCAGTATTATTTTTTTCCAGTCAAAACCATAAATGCTTGATGCAATAAGCGAGGATGCAAAACCGGTAAAAAAAAGCAAGGCAACAAGCCTTAGTTTGCTTATGGCAATATAGGCTTTAAGTGTTTTTAAGAATCCAGGCCGGTTTACGGAAAAAGTCTGCATCATTTCTGCCTAATTTCCCCAATAATGCTAACGCTGCGGCCAGCCGTAACTTTCAAATTTGGTATACCATTCTTCAATATTATCAATATTTATTGATTCTATTGCATTACCGGCAATAATGTTTCCGCCCTGGCTGTTTGTGGCAAGCATCATTTCTTCATAACCTTCTATTTTGCTTCCATCGGGCTTTATAACTGAATGGCCTTCTGAAATCTCTGTAGCAAGCCATGTCTTATAAGCAATATAACCCATAGCATAACCAAGTTTATACGGATCCCAGAAGAAACCTTCCTGCAGAACGCCTTCACTTATATACCGGCCTATTGAAACAGGCAGGCCCATGCCCACATAAAAAAGTTTTCCTTTAAGTCGTTTTTTGCTTATTACTTCGCCTGCAGCCATGCCGGTGGAAGCAGAATTACCTATGATAAGGTTTAAATCTTTATTATTTGAAATATACTGCGTAAGCTTTTCATTTGCTATTTTTGGATCTTCATTGTCCTCAAACCTGTCTGTACCTTTTGAATAACCGAGTATGTTGCTGAGTCCGGTAATATTGTTTTTCTGGTATTCTATTTCTGCGTCTGCCCACTCATTATGCACAATTGAATTTAAAAAACCGACAGAAACCAAATATTTTCCCGTTCCATTTGTATATTTTGCGCCTGCTTCCATAATTGCCTGGCCAAAAGCCTGGTTTGACATTGCAGCAATGTCAAAAGTGACATTTTTTAGCGTATATCCCTCATTTGAAAATGTCAGCACACCGGCTTTATTTGCCCTTTCAAAAGCTGAGTCTATTATTTTGTCCTCGATAGGGCAAACGATTATTGCATCAAAATTTTTACCTATATTATCAAGCACTATCTGCGCCTGTATTGCAGGGTCAGCTTTCGGAGGCCCGATAGCTGTTGATTTAAATCCGTAATCGGACGCGCACTGAATCAGCCCGGCCTCAACAGTATCAAACCATGGCACAGTTCCGAGTCCTTCAGGAGGAGTCAATTTTGGCACATAAAGGATTTCAAAATTTTCAGCAATTTTTTCCTCCGCTGCGGTTTCTTCTGTGCTTATTTCAATCAATGTCGTTTCAGCTGTAGAGCTTTCAACAGCAGTGGAAATTGTGATTGGAGCCTGCTGTACCTGGCTGCAGGCACTGCCTGTAATACCCGTTAATAATATGAATATGATTACTGTAATCCAAGCAATAATTTTTTTCATGATACCTCAACTTCCCACTTTATATTTTGTCTAACTGATTATAAATTATTTTCAATTACTTTTCAGTAAATTTTAAGTAATTGTTTACAGCGCAAACGGGCTGCTTTTAGCTTTCTTTAAAAATTCCATGACCTCATCCCTGTAAGGAAGAGAAGATATTACGCCCTTTTTTGTTGAAGTTATTGAAGATGCGGCAGTAGCTGCAAGAGCTATTTTTTTTACCTGCCACTCATTTCCAATAAAAGTTTCCAGGGATTTTTCAGAAATAAAAGATAAAAAAGTCGATACGAAGCTGTCACCGCAACCGGTGGTGTCAACAGTATGTACATCAAAAACAGGCACGTAACCACTGAATTTAGATGTAACGTAAAATGAGCCTTTGGAACCCATTGTTATAAGGCAAAGCCTTGGACCCATATCAAGAAGTACTTTTGAGCCGTGAAGTATATCTTCATGGCCGGTTATAAACTTTAGCTCTTCATCATTTACTTTTATAATATCTGCCAGCGGAATGGCCTCTATTATCCTGCTTTTTGCAGTCTTTAAATCACTCCAGAGATTTATTCTTAAATTTGGGTCATAAGAGATAATAGAGCCGCCTTCTTTTGCAATGCCTACAGCTTTTAAAGTAGACGTCCTTGAAGGTTCCTGTACAAGGGTTATTGAGCTAAAATGCAGCACCTTTGTATTTTTTAAGAAATCAGCATCAAACTGGCTCCAGTCAAGCCGCATATCCGCGCTTGGGTTTCTGTAAAATAGAAAGTCTCTTGTCGTCGGTGTGGGGAGTGCAATAAATGCAAGAGCTGTCCTTGCATCACTGTCATACTGAAGAAAGTCCACATTCACATTATTTTCAATAAAAACATCCCTTAAGTGATAACCAAAATCGTCAGCTCCTACCCTGCCAATAAAAGCGGATTTTTTTCCAAAACGGCTGCAGCCCACTGCAACATTGGCGCATGCGCCTCCGGCAACTCTTTTAAACCCCGTTACATCCTGCAGAATTTTTCCGCCCTGATACGCGACCATATCTATTAATGCGTCGCCTACACATATTATATCCATAATAATAAAAAAAGATTTATTCTTATAATAATTTAAAGGATATTATACAGATATGGCCATTAAATGACCATTGATTCAGCATTAAATTAATGAAACGCATTTGAAGAATCCATGGCAATACTTTAATATAAATTATTAAATGCTGTTTGAAAATCTTATATATTT
>JAFGMJ010000216.1 GCA_016927635.1 Actinomycetota bacterium | reverse complement strand
TAAGAGTTTATAGATACAAGAGTTTCGGTGTTTTTAAAATTCATATATTTGTGGAAATATTTTACAGAAGGAAAGGTAAATGGAAATAAAACTTGTAAGCTTGCATTTCTGGATTCTTCATATCATTTTCACACTTGCAATAATTGCCGGTCTTTTTTACAGGATATCGACAATACTTCAGGGTTCACTGCTGGAATACGGGGATGTACGCATAAACAGGATGTCCAGGTGGAAAAAATTCTGGTATTTTATAGGCAAGTTTTTCAGGACATTGTTTTCAAGGAATTTTATACCTATTGTCATTACTATAATAACAGACAGCATACTTCATGTTAAACTTCTTAAGGAAAATAAGCTTAAGTGGATTGCGCACACATTCATTTTCTGGGGCGTGCTTGCCCTTTTTATCCTGTCAATTCTTTCTGGTATTGCTGTTGAGATCGCACCGCTTTTTAATTACCAGGAAGGAACCTGCGGTTTTCTTGACGCGCTTGCAGACATGGACCACTGGGCAACCGCATTTTTAAATGAGACTTTAAATGCAATAATATTTTTAGGAATAATAATTGCTTTTATAAGAGGCTTTGTTACAAAGAAAAAAATAGGCATGATGATGTTCCAGGATATTTTCCTCATCATATTCATACTTGTTATCATTTTAAGCGGATGGTTTATTGAAGCAGCACGCTATATAGTTGAAAGGACACCGACTTATATAGGTTGGTTCGGCTATGTAGGCTTTTACCTGGGAAGGCTATTAAAGCTCATATTTCCGCAGGCTGCCCAGGAGTCATGGATAACGGCTTACAAGGTATTCTGGCATTTGCATGTGTCTGTTGTATGGCTTGCATTTGTTTATATTCCTTTTTCAAAATTTGCCCATGCGCTTTTAAGCCCTGTTGCAAGCGTTATAAATGTGATGGAAAAAAGAAAAGCAGAACAAAATAATCATTGACTTACAGGAGTAATTAAAATATGAGCATTGATAAATATACCGTAAAACAGATTTTAAATATTGAGGCATGCACCAGGTGCGGTCTTTGCAGCGAGGTGTGCTCTGCCTACAATGCAAATATGGATATAGATATATCGCCTGCAAAAAAATTAGAGCTTCTAAAAAAACGCATAAGGGCCAATACTCTTTTTGGGAAAATATTTAGCAGGCACGCCTTCACTCAAAAAGAGCTGGGCATACTGGCAAAAGGAGCATATGAATGCACTCTCTGTTCAAGATGTGAGGTTGACTGTCCTGTAAATATCGATTTGCAGAAATTATGGATATCTCTCAGGGCAGATATGGCAGATGAGGGCAAAAGCCCTGAAGCGCTTAATATGCTCAAAGAAAGGCTGGAAAAATCATATAATATCTCATTTGATTCAAACCAGGGCAGGGTGGAATGGATAAACCAGGTGGAAGAAATACCTGAAGACAAATATGTAAGAGAGAAAGCTGATGTTGTGTATTTTGTCGGCTGCGTATCTTCTTTTTCACCACGGGTATTTAAAATACCCCGTTCTGTAGTTTCTTTATTTAAGCTTGCAAAAGTTGATTTTGCACTTCTTGGAGATGAGGAATGGTGCTGCGGCTTTCCGCTGCTCGGGTCCGGCTTTAAGCAGGAATTCATTGAATTTGCAAAACATAATATTGAAAAAGTTAATGCCACGGGTGCGCGTTATCTTGTCACTTCATGCCCTTCATGCTATCACATGTGGACCCATACTTACAGGGAAGCAAATCTTGATATCAAAATGAACTTTAAAGTGCTTCATACTGTCCAGTATCTTTATGAGCTTGCAAAAAGCAGGGCATTGAAGCTTTACCCCCTCAATTTAAAAGTCACCTATCATGACCCTTGCGATCTTGGCCGCAATTCCGGCATATACGATGAACCAAGGGAGCTGATAAAAAAAATCCCAGGCACAATATTTGTTGAGCTTGAAAATAACAGGGAGAATGCTGAATGCTGCGGTGGCGGCGGAAATGTTGAGGCAGTTGACAGAGAGCTTTCTGAAAAAATTGCCCAAACAAAGGCAAGGGAAATAATAAAAACCAGGGCTGAAATAGTGGTAACAGCATGCCAGCAATGTGTAAGGACTATATCCGGAGCCCTTAAAAAGCAAAATTCAAAAATAAAGGTCATGGATATTTCAGAACTTATTTTACTGTCTGCAACTGCAAATAAAGATTGAAGGATAAATGCCTGAAGAAGATAAGAAAAATTTAAATAATACTTTTAAAAAAAAAGCAGGGGGCAGCGCAAAAAAGAAGCGGGAAAATGCGAGGGTTCATGTGCCTGGCATAAACGCTTCTCTGCCAACAGTCTCAGATATACAGTCAATACTTAAAATCTTTGCTGCTGATCCCCAAATAAATTTAAAAATGAAAAAGTATAGCCTCTTTAATCACTGGCCTGAAATAGTCGGAAAAGAAATTGCTGATAAAACAGCACCCCTTAAAATATTTAAGACAACTTTATATGTTTCTGTCACGACTCCTACATGGGCAAATGAATTGAGCATGATGTCACGGCAGCTGATTGACAGGATAAACGCATTTACAGGTGAAAACTCAATAACAGAGCTGCGCTTCAAGATTTAGGAAGCTTTCTGTTTAAGGTTTTTACCAAACGCCTCAATTTTTTCCAGTAGATTTTAATCAGCATATGCTATATAATCAAAGAAAAGTAGTCAATATGTCATAATGACTATATAAATATTATCATGCTTTATTATTTTACAGCTAAAAAATATTAAAAATATTGGTTAAAATATTTAATTCATAATTTTTCAGTTATCACAAATGAATAAATTCGATAAAGACAATACTGAATACAGTTTTAAAGATACAGAGAGCGTGTCTGTTGCTGAAGCAAAAAGCAACTTTTCAGAATATATTGCAAAGGCTGCATATATGGATGAGAAGATCATAATTACAAAAAGGGGACGGCCTGTTGCAGCAATAATATCTATTGAAGATTTAAAAAAATTAAAACTAAATAAACAGAATAAAGGACTTGAAGATGCCATAGGAAAGTGGGTCAATTTTGATGATATAGAAAAAATAGTTAAAAAAATCTACAGAAACCGAAAAAACCAAGAGGAAAGAGATGTATCTTTTTGATACTGATACTATAACCAATTTATTGAAAAAGAAGCCTTCTGTAAAACTTGTAAAGAGAATATCTTACATTGGAAAAAAAGAACAGTTTATATCCACTATTACCTTAAGTGAAATATTTTATGGAGCTTTTAAAAGCAATAATGCAGCTCATCATATTGGACAATTAAATACTGTGCTTCTTCCTCTTGTTAATATCATTGCATTTGATATTGCTGCAGCTTTCCATTATGGAAAATTGAGATCTGAACTCGAAAAAGAAGGCAAGGCTATACCGGCAATAGATTTACAGATAGCTTCAATTGCTCTTGCAAATGATTTAAAACTTATAACAGGGAATTTAAAGCACTTTAAAAGAATAAAAACCCTTGAAGTCGAAGGCTGGATAAATTAAATTTATGATAAATCGGGACAGATTTTTTTAAATACCGATATTAACGATATTATTTCTACTGGTTAAAAAGGGGGAAATTTTAACCAAAAAATTAATAAACTATGATATAATATTTAAAAACTTTGTAGTATTTTTGACAGTGTTTGAAGTTTATAGATTAAACAAAAAATTAATTCAAATATGGGTAATAAGTAAGCCTTTGTCTCAGGTTTTTTAGTTACTTATTGCTCTTTATTTATGTAATGAGGGGATTTTATAATAGCAGCCGGTAAATAAGGGCTGGCTTAAAAAGGAAATTTTTTTAAAGAGGAGAATATTTGGCAGATAATAAAAAATCAAGTTATGATGCAAAAGATATCAGGGTACTGGAAGGACTTGACGCCGTTAGAAAAAGACCCGGAATGTATATAGGTTCCACAGGCCTGCGTGGTCTTCATCATCTTGTTTACGAGGTTGTAGATAACAGCATAGATGAGGCAATGGCGGGCTATTGCGATAATGTCCTGATAGTTTTAAATAAAGACAATTCTGTTATGGTCGTTGATAACGGAAGAGGCATACCTGTAAAAAAATTGGAAAAATACAACAGGCCGGCTGTTGAAATAGTCCTTACCAAACTGCATGCAGGCGGCAAATTCGGCGGTGAAGGCTATAAAGTTTCAGGAGGATTGCACGGCGTAGGGCTTTCTGTGGTCAATGCACTTTCGGAAAAGCTTTTTGTAGAGGTCAGAAGAGAAGGTTATATATTCAAGCAGGAATATAAAAGAGGAAACCCGGTAGCAGACCTTATAAAAGACGGCAAGACAGATTCGCACGGCACAGTTATAACTTTTTACCCGGATAAAGAAATATTTGAGGAAATAGACTATAAATACGAGATTCTTGCAGCCAGGATGAGGGAAATGGCTTTTTTAAACAAAGGCTTAAAAATTACCCTGGTTGACAACCGCGAAGAGCCTGAAAAAAAAGAATCATTTCAGTATAATGGCGGCATAGTCGACTTTTTAAAATATCTTTCTGAAAAAAAGGAAGTCATTAATAAAAACCCGATTTATATAAGCAACAGTGAAGAGGACCATGAAGTTGAAATAGCGATGATATACACCCTCGGGTATAATGAAAGCATATTCTCTTTTGCAAATAATATAAACACAACCGAAGGCGGTTCCCATCTTGTCGGTTTTAAAGGTGCGCTTACACGTACGGTCAATGATTATTCCAGGACAGCAAATCTTCTTAAAGAAAAAGATGAAAATCTTTCAGGCGAGGACGTAAGGGAAGGCCTTACCGCAATTATAAGTGTTAAATTAAAAGAGCCCCAGTTCGAGGGCCAGACAAAGACAAAACTTGGAAACAGCGAAATAAAAGGCTTTGTAGAGACAACAGTTAATGCAAAACTTGCAGAATTCCTTGAAGAAAACCCCACAACCGCAAAGGCTATAGTAGGCAAATGCATTGACGCGGCCCGCGCAAGAAATGCAGCCAAAAAAGCAAGGGACATTGCAAGAAAGAAATCGCTTTTTGAATCAAACTCGCTTCCGGGCAAACTTGCAGACTGCTCCATAAATGAACCTGAACTTTGTGAAATATTTTTAGTTGAGGGAGATTCTGCGGGAGGCAGCGCAAAACAGGCGCGTGACAGGCGTTTCCAGGCAATACTGCCTTTAAAAGGTAAAATACTGAATGTAGAAAAAGCAAGGCTGCATAAGATACTGAGCAGTGAGGAGATACAGGCAATGGTCACTGCTACAGGGACAGGCATTGGCGATGAATTTGATATAGGCAGCGCAAGGTATCATAAAATAATAATAATGACGGATGCTGATGTCGATGGTGCGCACATAAGGACTTTGATACTTACATTTTTTTACAGGTATATGAATAAGCTTTTGGAAAATGGCTATATTTATATTGCACAGCCGCCACTTTATCAGGTAAGAAGCGGCAAAGAAGTTTACTATGCCTACAATGACAGAGAGCTTGAAAAAATAAAGGAGAAAGTAGGCAAAAAACAGATGGCTGTTCAGCAATATAAAGGTCTCGGCGAAATGGATCCGGAACAGTTATGGGAAACTACAATGAATCCGGAAACCAGGACCCTTCTCAAGGTAGAGATAGAGGATGCGCTAATAGCAGATGACATTTTTTCAACCCTTATGGGGGACAAAGTGGAGCCCAGAAGGGAATTTATTGAAAAAAATGCCAAAGAAGTTTCCTTTATAGATATCTGACAGTTATTTTATGCATAGGCTGCATATTTGTTTTTATACTAATGAATATATCTTGTAAACAGTGATATAAGTTTTCATATTTTTGAATTTATAGAATTTAAAATTTATGGCTGCAATACGTAAGCATGCCATATGATAATATTGGAACGGGATATTGATGGTTTTTGAACTAAGAGGAAAGATAAAGAATGTTGAGATTGAATCCGAAATGCAGGAGTCATATCTCAGCTACGCTATGAGCGTAATAATTGGGAGGGCGCTTCCGGATATAAGAGACGGTCTAAAACCTGTTCACAGAAGAATACTTTATGCTATGCATGATATGGGTATGCGCCATACTTCCCAGTTTAAAAAATGTGCAAGAATAGTCGGCGAGGTTCTAGGCAAATACCATCCGCATGGCGACACCGCAGTATATGACTCACTTGTAAGGATGGCACAGGATTTCTCACTAAGATATCCGCTTGTTGACGGGCATGGAAACTTTGGTTCTGTAGATGGTGACAGCCCTGCAGCTATGCGTTATACTGAAGCAAGACTTGCAGAGATTGCTGAAGAGCTTCTTGTAGATATCGATAAGGAAACCATAACTTTTGTTGATAATTTTGACAATTCATTAAAAGAGCCTTCCATACTGCCTTCAAAAATACCAAATCTTCTTATAAACGGTTCATCCGGCATTGCAGTTGGTATGGCAACCAATATACCTCCACATAATCTTAATGAGGTAATTGACGGCATTGAGTATTTTATAGATCACCAGGATGCCACTATAAAGGACCTTATGAAACGTATTAAGGGTCCCGATTTTCCTACCGGGGGCATTATAATGGGCCTTGATGGGATAAAAGAGGCATATGAGACCGGGAAAGGCCGAGTAAAGGTACGCGGACGAGCGCACATTGAACAGCCTTCAAAAGGCAAGACCCAGATTATAATAAATGAGCTGCCTTATGAAGTAAAAAAATCGAATTTTATCACAAGCATAGTAGAGCTTGTAAAAGATAAGAAAATCGAAGGCATTGCAGATCTTCGCGATGAGTCAGATAAAAGCGGAATGAGGGTGGCCATAGACCTTAAAAGGGATGCAGTTCCGCAGGTCATCATCAATACGCTTTATAAGCATACCCAGCTTGAGACTACTTTCGGCATAATAATGCTTTCACTGGTTAACAATATACCTAAGACATTAAACCTAAAAGGCCTCATTGAAGAATATGTAAAGCACAGGTTTGCCGTAATAGTTAACAGGTCAAAGTATGAGCTGAAGGTTGCAGAAGACAGGCTGCACATTGTCAAGGGCCTGCTGATAGCTCTTGATAATCTTGATGAAGTGATAAGCACAATACGCTCGTCAAAAGATGTTCCCACTGCTAAAGAGCGCTTGATGAAAAAATTCAAGCTTTCAGAAATCCAGGCCCAGGCAATACTTGACATGAGACTGCAAAGACTCACTGGCCTTGAAAGGGATAAGGTAAAACAGGAAGCAAAAGAGCTTGAAGATAAAATCAGGAAATTAAAACAGCTGCTTGGCAGTGAAGAGCTTATTTACCGTGTAATAAAGACAGAGCTTGCAGAGATAAAAAAGAAATATGGAGATGAGAGAAGGACAGAGATCACGGCAAGCTCAGCAGATATAGATATAGAGGATCTCATAGCCGATGAGGAGAACGTAATTTCCATAACTCATTCAGGGTATATAAAAAGAGTGCCTCTTGTCACATACAGAAAACAGAAGCGGGGCGGAAGGGGCGTTACAAGCTTAAATCTTAAAGAGGATGATTTTGTTGAGCATCTATTCATTTCATCCACTCATCAGTACATAATGTTTTTCTCAAATTATGGGAAAGTCTACAGGCTGAAAGTCCATGAGCTTCCTGAAGGGAGCAGAATATCAAAGGGAAAAGCTATTGTTAATCTCCTTCCTTTTAAATCAAGTGAAAGGGTGGCTGCAATAATTGCTCTTAAAGAATACAGCGAAAAAGACTATCTTGTTATGGCTACTAAAAAAGGCATTGTCAAAAAGACAGCAATAAAAGAGTATGACACATCAAGAAAAGACGGAATTGCTGCAATAAATCTTATGCAGGGCGATGAACTCATAGGTGTTGAGAAATCAAACGGCAATGATGAGGTTGTTCTTGTATCAAGAGACGGGCAGGCAATAAGGTTTTCAGAAACTGACTGCAGGCCAATGGGCAGGACCACCCAGGGTGTAATAGGCATGAGACTGGCAAAAGGTGACAGGGTCTTATCGATGATGGTTTCAAGCCATGTCGAAGAGGACCTTTTTGTGCTCACTGAAAACGGTTTTGCAAAAAGGACTCCGATATCTGATTATACCAAACATAAAAGAGGCGGCCTTGGCGTAAAGACTGTACAGATAACTGAGAAGAAAGGAAAAGTGGCAGGAGCAGGCATTATAAGAGATGAACATGACATAATAATCGTGACTACCAACGGAATACTTATTCGCATACCTGCAAAATCCATTAAGCGTACCGGAAGGGCAACACAGGGTGTTACAGTTATAAAACTTGGAAAAGATGATTATGTTGCCTCATACAGCATTGTTTCACCTGAGAGCTGATAAATTCCCTGATAAAAGAATCTTTGTTATAAAATTTGCTATAGATATATACTGGCTGCAAAACAAAATTATTAATTAGTTAAGTTTTTTCAGTTTATAAGATATAATAGGCATCAATTAAAGCAGCTAATGGTAATATTTAAAATATAAAAAAATAAATGGAGGTAACAAATGGCGGAAGACGCAAAAATGAACTTTGATGAAGATGTGAATAAAAAAAGTTCCACAGGCCTTGAACCAAAAATTGCAAACCTGCTTGCCTATCTTTTCAGCTGGCTTGGCGGACTTATTATCTGGCTGATGGAAAAAGAAAACAGATTTGTCAAATGGAATGCGCTTCAGGCATTAATCCTTGGAATTTTTGAAATGGCATGCATAATAGTTGTTTCTGTAATACTTGGTCTTATACCATACATCGGCTGGTTCTTCTTTTCCTGGCTTGGTTATGTACTGGCTGGCGTGGCATGGATCTTTGCAATTATATGTATTGTAATGGGATTCAGCGGCAAAACTTACAGGATTCCCGGGATAAGCAAGCTGGCAGACAAATATTTTAAAATGTAATACCGGCTTTTAAGCGATAATATTTTTATAAACTTTTTTGCTTAAATTTTCATATATAGGTTAAAATTTTTTTAAAGTTTTGACAGATTAACAGATCCGTCTGGATTTGATAAACATAAAACCTTTTAATTAAGGGGAAAAAATGAAAGTTGAAAGAAGATTGCTTAAAAGCATCAGTGAATTTTCTATTTTCAAATATGTGCTGGTTGCTTATCTCATTTTCTTTATACTGTATGTCATTATTTTTGCTGTAATTGGTCTTATAGGTTGGGCTGTGCTATCAAGCTCTGGTATGACTTTCCAGGATGTCATCAACAATGTTATGCCTGGCATGAATATAGAAGAGATGCTTGGGACTATCGGTTTGAATCTTGGCGGAGGAGTAATAGGCATTGTAATATTTATAATAGTTGGCCTTATTGCTTCAGTATTTGCAGCAGGTCTTGCAGCATTTACAACCTGGATACTAAATGTAATACTTCGAATAATTGGCGGTATTGAGCTCAGGTTTGCCCCTGTATCATTTGTAAGGGAAAATACCACAATAAATGTGCATACAGGAAAAGCCCCGGAAGAAAAAACTGAGAAAGTCTATCAGAATTACAGCCTTGAAAATGAAAAAGAAAGCTAGGAAATTTTTCTTTAACTATTTCTATTACTGGGATACTTTTTTATAAAATATTTCCGGCTTTTATTGAAGATTAGTTAAATTCAGGCTTTATAAAAATAGACCGCATTTTTACATGCTTTCAAAGCATTATTAGTTCTGCTGTGCCGGTTCCTTTTGCCTTTTAAAATACTTTTAAAAAGGGTTTTTTTATTTTTCATATTCTGATAAAATCTTGCACTTGGACAGAAAAAAGGTAAGGGCATATAGCTCAGTTGGTTAGAGCGCGTCCCTGATAAGGACGAGGTCTGTGGTTCGAATCCACATATGCCCACCATTGATATAATTTTTGTTTTTTTATTATTGTTTTGCTGATTTTGTTGTATAATTGCCTTCGTTATACTATTCTGGCGTTAAAGTGGGGGTGTAGCTCAGCTGGGAGAGCGCCTGCCTTGCAAGCAGGAGGTCAGCGGTTCGATCCCGCTCATCTCCACCATATTTAACCGTTTGATTTAAAGGTTTTAAAAGACTTCTTTTTATTTTTACCCAATCATTGATTTACAATTTTAGTCAGCTTTCCAGCAGAATCTTGCATACAAAACAACGCTTAAAGCAAATATCAGGACCGAAGATACGACTGTAAAGACAATTTGCGTAAAACTTAAGGGATTATAGCCCACAAATTCCCTGCTGCTTAGCATATAAGATATTATTGCATTGGATGAAGAATAAGGGTAATATCTTGAAAAGGCCTGCAATATTTTTGGAAGAAAAGCATAGGGAAAGGTTACCCCTGAAAGCGACATGGAAATTACAGAAATGCCCACCCCTGTGATTATGGCCCCATTTATATTTTTTATAAACGTGCCTATTATTATGCCTGCCCCTGCTGCTGCAATTGTGGCCACTATCAAAAAAGCAATGGATGCAAGTATGTTTTCTGCGCTGATTTTAAACCTTGCCCCAAGGGCAATTCCTATTATGCAAATAAATACTGAAGATATAAGCACATAAAACAAAAGGCCAAAAATCCGGCCCAGAAGGTCTTTCCACTGTTTTACCGGCATAGAACGAAGTTTTAAAAAAAGCCCGCTTGAGCGGTCCATAGATATCATACCCGGCATTGTCGAAAAACCTGAAAGCATAAGTGAAAAGACAATCATTGATATTGTTATTCCTGCCCTGAAGGGTGGAGTTTGAGAAAGGGGATCGGCGCGGTAAAAAAGGTATATGCCAAGAAATAAAAATATTACCGGCCATATTATTGTCCAGAAAACAGTTGTCTTGTTTCGATAAAGTTCTTTAACTGTTTTTATAAAAACTGCGCTTATCTGCTGCATTATATTTACACTCCACTGATATAATCAGTCAGTTCATTACCGTATGTCCTGTAAGTTTGTAGAACACATCTTCAAGCGTAACGATGGCGCTTTCAAGCCTTAAGGCTTCAAACCCATTATTATCCAGCTCCCTTATAATTTTCGGTATATCCTCAGCCACATCATCAGAGAATATTTTATAGCCTTTTTCCGTATCGAGCACATGGCTTGCCCTGTTAAAGCCTGAAAGTATGCCTATTATTTTTTCGTCTCTATATTTTGTTTCAACAGTTATCGTATTTTTTAAATTGCTGCTTTTTTTTAACTGCTGCGGGCTGCCCCGGGCAATAATAGCACCCTTATCAATCAGGCACATCATATCTGACAGCTCTGCATCTGTTCCAATATGGGTAATTAAAAATATAGTGGTATCTGTTTTTTTTGTATTATGCACAAGTTCAAAAAAGCTTTTTCTTGCAGAAGGATCCAGTCCGGTTGTCGGTTCATCAAGTATTAGTAGTTTAATGCCTTCAAATAAAACAGTTGCAAGCTCAAGCCTTTTTCTCATGCCTCCTGAATATTTTGACACCATTTTATCTGCTGCATCCTCAAGGCCCACTTTGTCTAAAAGATTATCTGTAATTTCTTTTATCTGCCGCCTGCTATAGCCCATTATTTTAGCAAAATATTCAAGGTTTTCCCTGCCAGTTAGTGCAGCCGAAGAAAAATTTTCCTGGGGCATATAACCTATAAATCTGCGGGCCTGTGCGGGCGGATAGCCGAATATACTTATGCTTCCAGCTGTCTTATCTCTTATTGAGGCAAGAATAGATGTAAGAGTGGTCTTGCCGGAACCGTTTGGCCCCATAAGGCAAAAAAACTGACCCTGCGGTATAGAAAGGCTGATGTTTTTTAAAACTTCATTTTTGCCATATGATTTTGTAAGATTGTCTATTTTTACGGCTTCCACTCAATACCTTATCTATAAAGATTTTAATCTGCGGTAATTATAGGACTATTTTATAATATAAAAATATTATTTTAAACAAAAATCCCTTATCATCTACTGCTGCACGCGTATAATTGTATAAAAAGCTGTCATGATTATATATTTATGGTTGTGAACAGGTTTAAGCATTGACATAAAAACTTTAAAAAATATATTTGCTTTAAAGTACTTGAAGAAATCTGATATATTCTATAAATTAATACATGAGATTAATTTATGTCAAACATCTGTATTTTTTATTATTGCAGTGATATGAATTATCCATATGTGTGGGGATGTAGTTCAGTGGGAGAACGCTTGTCTGGCAGACAAGAGGGCGGCGGTTCGAACCCGCTCATCTCC
>JAFGMJ010000215.1 GCA_016927635.1 Actinomycetota bacterium | reverse complement strand
AATATGCCTTCTATTAACATCTTTAAATACTGCCTTGTTTCAGGTTTTAGCTCTCCCCAAAACTGCTCTTCTGTCTTTACTTCCTTCAATAAATCAGTTAATCTTAGGGAAGTTAATTGTTTCATGGCGTACTCCTTTCACTTATTTAATTGGCAAATTTAATTATTTGAAAGAGTACGCCAATATTTTTTTATTTTAAAGATTTTTACACAATTAATTTTACACTATCGTTTTAAGCCTAATATGTTATTCTCAATAAAATATTATTTTTCCCTGGGATGGTACTTTTCATAATCCTGCCTCATTTTTTTTATATTTAAATGAGTGTATATCTGAGTGGTTGAAATGTTTTCATGCCCCAAAAGCTCCTGTATTTCCCTTATTCCTGCGCCTTCCTGCAAAAGATGCGTTGCAAAACTGTGTCTTATTCCATGCGGACTTATTTTTTTATCTATTCCAGATTTTTTTGCATATTTCAATACTATTGTCCTGATACTTCTTGAAGATAGTTTATTTCCGAAACAGTTTAAAAAAACATGCTTTTCAATTAAATTTATATTTTTTTTCAGGCTTTTGCCTCTTATCAGTTCATTTCTCTTTTTAAAATATTCAACTATCCAGAAACGAGCCTCACTGTTCAGGTAAACAATGCGGTATTTTCTTCCTTTGCCGAATACCTTAGCTTCATTATTTTCAATATCTATATCAGGTATCTTTATGTTCTCAACCTCGCTAACCCTTGAGCCGGTCGAGTAAATAAATTCAATTATTGCCCTGTCTCTTAAGCCCTGAAGTGTTGATGTATCAATACAATCAAGCATCCTGTAAATTTCTCTTTGGGATAAAAATGAATAGAGCCTTTTTTGCTTTTTAGGCGGGTCTATGTACTGGCTTAATGGCTCTTTTATAATGCCATTATTTTCAAGAAATTTAAAATAATTGCAGAGCGATGAATATTTCCTGAGAATAGTGTTATTGGAATATTTATAATTATCAATAAATTTTAAGAACTGCCTGAAATTTAAAAGATTAAGTTCACTTATTTCAATTTCATCTTTATTTTTGGGTTCATTTTCTTCATTTTTATTTTTTCTGCTGATAAAATCCACGAACTGTCTTATGTCTTTTTTATAGGAATTTATTGAATTCAGTGTGAGATTTTTTTCAAATTTGAGATATTTCAGATAAAGCTCAAAGCTTTCAGATATTTTCATATTATAAAAATAATCTATTGCTTGTTTTTAAGATATAATTTTTCATAAATCATATATAATCGCTTTCAATATCTTTCATCCTTTTCTTTATATCTTCACGTATTTTAGGTATTTTTTCAATCTCTGATAAAACTGGCGCAGCATCCGGATTTGAAAAATCATAATCAAAACTTTTTGATTTATTAAGGTTATGCTTTAAAAGATTGACCAGGCCTATGATAATATCCCTTATTTTATCTGATCGGTAATCTGTTTTAAAATTATTTTTTGATATATTTTCAGTAATTATTTCCAGTTCATTAAATGCAGCCTCAAGCATTTTATAGGTTCTTTTTGGATTTAATTTCTTTTTTTCCTGTGCTGCTTTTAGTATAATTTCAAGACTGGACTTAAAGATATTGTCATAATTAAATAAAGCAAGGCCAAGCTGGCTTTTTGGTTTTTCAGTTTTTTTCTTTCCAAAGACCATATTTTGTAAGCCTTTCTTCATAAAAGTTTTATTCACCAAAATATTTATTTACAAATATTATAGCCAAGCTTTTTCTATTTGCCCATTTAAATAATTAAATTTTATCATAATCTTATGAATTGATTTAAACTTTTTTGATAAATCATATTGTCAAGCTCAAGCTCAGATATTATTTGCATCACCCTGGGGGTTTTCAAACCTGACAAAACAATTATTTCTTCAATTGTTTTTGGCTTAAATCCTATAATTTCATATACCATGTTTTTATCCGGTTCAGAAAATTTAATATTTTTTTCGTTTCTTTTATTTTCCTTTATCCTGCCGGTTTTAGAATTATATTTTCCATTTTTATTATCAATTGAGGGATTTTTTATAATTAAGCTGTTTTTTCCTGAATAAAACTGTGTTATCTCGCATAATATATCATCAACATCATGTATAAGTTTTGCGCCATTTTTTATAAGTGTATGGCACCCCATACTTTCACTTGAAAAAATATTACCAGGAAGAGCAAAGACTTCCCTGTTTTGCTCTAGTGCAAATTCAGCTGTTATGAGCGCCCCGCTTTTTTGTGGCGCTTCTATTACAATCACCCCCATCGAAAACCCGCTTATTATTCTGTTTCTTGCAGGAAAATTATTTCTAAGAGGCGGGGTACCAGGTATGAACTCTGTGGCAATGCTTCCATTTTCCGTTATTTCCTCAAATAGATTTTTATTTTCCGGAGGGTAAATTATGTTAATCCCGCAGCCAAGCACTCCAACTGTTCCACCTTTATGCTTGAGTGCGGCTTTGTGAGCCCAGTAATCTATTCCTGCAGCCATGCCGCTAACAACAGTAATGCCAGCTTTTGAAAGCTCGCTTGATATATATATTGCCGCATCTTTTCCATATGCCGTATTTTTCCTTGTGCCGACAACAGCAATATAATTATTTTCCTGCATGATTTTAAAACCTTTAAAAAATAAAACAGGTGGTGGAAAATAAATCTGTTTCAATAATGGCGGATAATGTTTATTACCAATATTCACAATATCTGCGCCTGTTTTTTCAAGCTTTTTTTTTATAAATAAAATATCTTCAGTTTTTTTGTATTTATTAAAACTGTTTTTTATATTTAAAATGTCAATTATCCTGGGTGTATTTTTAAATTTACTTACAGTTTTGCATACACAACAGTCATTTTCCCTGTATGCTTTAATAAAATCTGAGGGCCTGATTTTAAGATGATATAGTAAATATAGAATTAAATCATTTATCTCAGTATCTGCAATAATTTCATCCATAGCAAATCTCAGTTAATCTTATTCTCAAAAAATCTATTATTTATTCTATAATTTAATGCTTCCATGATATGGCGATCACTTATTCTTTCTGAATTTTCCATGTCTGCAATTGTCCTTGATACTTTTAAAAGGCTTGAAATTGCTCTTCCTGAAAATTTATATTTCTTGATTATTTTTGAAATAAGATTTTTAATTGCATTGCTTTCATTTAACCATGTATTTATAAATTTTAAGCTAGCTTCACCGTTATAATTTATATCATAGCTTTTAAATCTTTCTGACTGTATAGCCTGGCATTTTTCAACTCTTTTTTTAATTATTGAAGATTTCTCGCTTTCGATTCCTGAAAGCATATCTTTTTCATTTACTGAAGGCATATCTACTCTCATATCTATTCTATCAATAATAGGGCCTGATATAATTTTCCAGTATCTGGATATTTCCCTTAAAGTACAGCTGCATTTTTTTTCAGAGTCGCCATAATATCCGCAATGGCATGGATTTGTAGCAATAACAAGCATAAAGCTGCTTGGAAATACATAAGACAGATTATTTCTTGAAATGATTATTTTTTTATTTTCAAGTGGTTGCCTTAAATCTTCGATCATTGCCGGACTGAAAAGATGAAACTCATCCAGGAAAAGTATGCCTCTGTGCGCAAGGCTTACTTCCCCAGGCTTAGGTGTAATGCCTCCCCCTATAAGGCTGACCCTTGACACAGTGTGATGAGGATTTCGAAATGGTCTTTTTATTATTGAAATATTCTTAAAATTTTTATAAAGGCTATGTATCTTTAGAACTTCAATTTTTTCTGATTTACTTAATTCAGGCATAATATTTGGCATCCTCTGGGCTATCATTGTTTTTCCTGCACCCGGGGGACCAGTAAAGATAATATTATGCATTCCGCTTACAGCAATTTCTGCGGCCCTTTTTGCTTTTACCTGGCCTTTTATTTCAAAGAAATCCAAATCATAAAAATCTTCAGGCTTATTTTTCAAATTGAATTTTTTTTTAATATTTTCACTGTATTTTTTATTTTTTTCTTGCAATTTTTCAAGAAATAACGGGCTTTTTATTGCTTCAATAACATCATAAAGATTTCTGCATCCGATATTTCCCTGATTTTCAATTAAATTTGCCTGCTCCAGGTTTTTTTCCGGCATAAAGAAAAAATCTTTGGATATAGTCATAGCATATTCTGCCATTGCAGTTACGCCTCTTGCAGGCTGAAGTATTCCATCAAGCGATAATTCGCCTATAAATGCGCTTTTAGCTATTAAATCAAGGTTTTCTTTTTTTATATTATTATCAGCAGCAAGTATGGAAACAGCTATTGGAAGATCGTATAGTGCGCCTTCCTTCCGTATATCGGCTGGAGAAAGGTTTATCATTATTTTTTTTAAAGGAAATTTAAAACCGCTGTTTAGTATTGCAGCGCTTACCCTCTGCCTGGACTCATTTACTGCTTTATCGGGTAGCCCTACCACTGTCATAGAAGGAAGGCCGTTTGCCAAATGGACCTCAACAGATATTTCTATAGCCTCTATTCCAATAAGAGCAAAACTTGATACTTTAAAAAACATGATTTTATTATATACATAAATATATAAATATTCAATTATGTAATATTATTTGATATTATTATTATGAAAATGTTTTGTATATTTTTATTTT
>JAFGMJ010000214.1 GCA_016927635.1 Actinomycetota bacterium | reverse complement strand
TAAGATAACGGGTGTTGCAACCTCTACACTTATTGCAGAATCCCGCTACGGTTTTATAAACGGAGCTCTTAAAGAATCAGAAATACAAAGAAATGTGACAGAAATATCGGCAAGCGATAGAATAGACCAGGTACTTTTAAACAGGATATTCGGCCTGCCTATTTTTGCAGTTATCATGTGGGCAATATTCCAGCTTGTCTTTAAAATAGGAGATTATCCCACGAGGTGGCTTCAGCTTGGGTTTGATAAGCTTGCAATGCTGGTTTCAAATACAATGCCTGAAAGCATGCTTAATTCCCTTATTGTTGACGGCATCATAGGAGGTGTCGGAGGGGTGCTTATTTTTACCCCTAAAATAATGATACTTTTTATTTGTATAGCTGTTCTTGAAGACAGCGGATATATGGCAAGAGCTGCATTTATAATGGACCGCATAATGCATAAAATAGGTCTTCATGGAAAATCTTTTATCCCCATGCTCATAGGTTTTGGATGTACTGTCCCTGCT
The DNA here is from genome assembly GCA_016927635.1 of Actinomycetota bacterium. Taxonomy (GTDB): domain Bacteria; phylum Actinomycetota; class Humimicrobiia; order Humimicrobiales; family Humimicrobiaceae; genus VGAZ01. The sequence goes on along the minus strand of JAFGMJ010000214.1, from coordinate 3,102 downwards.
TATATGTGCTCAAGAACCCTGGAAAACAAAAATGACCGCCTGATAACTATGCATATAAATACATTTATGAGCTGTGGCGGAAGACTTCCGATATATATTTTATTTGCAGGTACATTTTTTGCACAAAATGCTGGAAATGTCATATTTTCCCTTTACCTCATCGGCATAGTCATGGCTGTAATCTTTGCTAAAATATTGAGAGCCACAAGATTTAAGGGTGAATCCGAACCTTTTGTAATGGAGCTTCCTGTTTACCGAGTGCCTACATTCAGGGGAGTTGCTATACATATGTGGGAGAGGACATGGCAGTACATTAAAAAAGCAGGCACTGTTATACTGGCTATTTCAATAATCATATGGATATTATTCTCATTTCCCAAAATAGGAGAAGCTGACCTTAAAGATTATAATGCGCAACTTTTATCTCTTGCGGAATCATACAGCAGCGGCAAAATCAGCCAGGGTTCATATAATATCCAGGTCGATAAAATTAATTCAGACATGGCAAAAAAACAGCTTGAGTTCTCTGCTGCAGGCAGGGTAGGGCATTTTATTGAACCGGTTTTTAAACCACTGGGATTTGACTGGAGGCTTGGACTGGCTATTTTGACAGGCATAGCAGGCAAAGAAGTTGTTGTTTCAACTCTTGGAACAACTTTCAGTCTTTCAGAAACAGGTGCAGAGTCAGAAAATCTCAGGGCATCTTTAAAAGAAGCATATAATCCCCTGACAGGGTATAATTTTATGCTTTTTTCCCTTCTTTATTTTCCATGTATTGCCAGCCTTGCGGTTTTCCAGAAAGAAGCCGGAACAAAAGAGATGCTTTTCCAGGCTGCATTTACGCTTATTCTTGCATGGGTTGTTTCTTTGATTGTTTACCAGATCGGGAGGCTTTTTATATAGGTCATGAATGATATTCTTGAAATTATTATAATAGCAATTTGCGGTATTTTTTCCACAGTTTTCATTATATTGTATTTTTTACGTGCGTCTAAAAAAAACAAATGCGACAGCTGCATTTTTTGTACAGTAAAAAATGAACAAAAAGACAGCATAGAAAAGCTTTAAAACAATTTATTACGCCATAATGAAAATATATTTATATGATAAAATCAAAAAAATAAAAGGATGGTGGCAGCAGTGACTCCGCTTAGCCACAGCCTGGAAGACTATATAGAAGCTATATATATTATAGGACTGAGGAAAAATGTCGTCAGGGTAAAAGATGTCGCCCATTTTCTTGATGTAAAGATGCCTTCAGTGGTGGATGCGATATCAAAGCTTTCAGAAAGAGAGCTTGTAAGTCATGAGAAATACGGGTACCTTAATCTAACAAAAAAAGGATTTGACACTGCTAAAAAAATATATAGGAAACATGAAGAAGTATACGGATTTCTATACAATTTTTTAGGCATGGATAAAGAAACTGCAGAAAAAGATGCCTGCGAAATAGAGCATTACATAAGTAAAAGTACGCTGGATAAAATAATCAGGCTCATGCGATTTATTGACAGTAAACCTGAGGGTTATCCGGAATGGCTAAAAAGGTTCAGGAATTTTGAATCTGTGAAATGAATAAAGATCGGGTAGCTTTTTTTAAATAAAAATTAAATGTAACTAATGTTACTATTGAAATACGGCCATATTTGCATTATCATTTTATTGTAAAAATTTTTACTGTAAAAAAATTTATTTATTATAAGGAGGTTATGTCATGGACCTGATGAAAATAAATGGCATGAAACCGAATTATGTTGAAGAGCTGTATTTTGTCGGTGTAAACAGTGTCGAGGGGCTGCTGCATAAATGTGCAACATCATATGAAATCGAAAGAATGGCCGAACAGACCAAAATAGATGCCCATATTATACAGGACTGGCTTAAATATGCCGGCCTTCTTAAAAAAAAGCATTAAAAGCCATTTAAATTTGTGCATATTTTAAATTCCTGGAAATTTTAAATATGCAAAATCTTATTAAATCACTTCCTCTATAGTATAATTAAAAAAGTTAGCTTTACAGTTAAAAATTATAATTGTCACTTTTAAAATAAGAATAATGAAACCGAGGAAGAAAAGAAATGTAATGTATCCCCCTGGAACTTTTTATTTTAAGCCCCAGGGAGTGCCTGCATCATATCTGTCCATAATAAACCTTACAATAGATGAGTATGAAGCAGTGAGGCTGGGAGATTTTGAAAATTTAAAGCATGAGCAGGCAGCTTTAAGAATGAATATATCAAGGCCCACTTTTACCAGGCTGATTGAAAGTGCGCATGCAAAAATAAGCGATGCAATAGTAAACGGAAAAGCTATAAGTATTGAGGGCGGGGACTACAGGTTTATAGGAAACAGGCTTAGATGCCGCAGATGCGGCAGTAACTGGAATATTGAAGAAAAGACTGCCGGTAAAGATGCAAGCTGCCCTGAATGCAGCAGTGACGATATAGATAACATAGGCGAAAATCTTTCAAGCATAAAACATAGCCAGGGAAGGGGAAGATATGGTCCCGGCCCTTTAAGGCCGCGCTAAATGCAGGATTTATGGAATGCTGCTAATCTGATATAATTTAATATATATTTCGAGTGAAAAGATTTTAAGAATGATTTTATGGATTTAAGCAAAATAAAGTGAGGGTGAAATGGAAGAGAAGCTTGTCAAAGATGTCATGACTGAAAAAGTAATAACAGTGGGTAGAGATACTTCAGTAAGAGAACTGTCCAAAATATTGCTCAAAAATAATATCACCGGCGCACCGGTGGTTGACAGTCAGGGTACGCTTCTTGGCATGGTCACCGACGCTGATATTATTACAGAAGATATTGAACCAGTTTTTCCCCTTTATTTTGACCCTCTTATTGTAAGCTATGCCTTTATTGAAAATTTTGAGAAATACAAAAAAAATATTGATGATTATTTGAATATAAAGGTGGAAGAGATAATGACCAGAAGGGTCAAAACTTTAAAAAAAGACACCACCGTAAGTGATGCTGTAAGAATGCTTGTCAAGTACAGGATAAACAGAATACCTGTAATAGATGACAAGAACACGGTTATCGGTATTGTCGCAAGAGCAGATATTCTTAAATCCATGCTTTCAGAT
>JAFGMJ010000213.1 GCA_016927635.1 Actinomycetota bacterium | reverse complement strand
GCCCCACAAATTCGTCAAGATTTTGGGGCCTCATTCTTTCTGCAAGAGGGGCAGTGGGGCCGGTATTGTGTTTAAATGAAATTTCGGTATTTATTGATTTTTGATCAAAAAGTTCCATACAAATAAAAAAATAAAGAATTTATATGATTTTCGCATATAATTTTCTGCTTCTTGGACCGTCAAACTCACAGAAATAAATATTCTGCCATGTGCCGAGAACTATGTTAGAGTTTTCTATTATCAGTGTTAAAACAGGCCCGAAAATGCTGGACTTTATATGCGCATCAGAATTTCCCTCTGCGTGGGAATAATTATCGTTTTCAGGAATCAATGCAGTTGTTTTTTTCAATATATCGTAAACCACATCTGGGTCTGCAGATTCATTTATTGTAATGGCTGCTGTTGTGTGAGGGACATGCAATACACAGATGCCGCTATTTACTCCTGATTCTTTTACAATCGCAATAATCTGGTTTGTTATATTTATCATGTCTGTTCTTTTGCTGGTTTTTATGTTTAATGTTTTAAGCATATATTATCCTTTCAAAAAGTCGCAGATTAATCAATTTGTGTCTTGATGAAATTTTAGCTTAAAAAAGTTAAAAAGGCTATTTCACTGGCTGTCTTTAAAAAACATTGATTGAAAAAATGCGGTAAAAAAATTAAAATGTTTAGACTAAAACCTTTAAGGATAAATAAAAAATTATGAAAAATAAAAAAATCCATGTTACAGGTATAGGAAATGCGATAGTGGATGTTATAGCCAGTGTCGATGACAAGTTCTTATATGAATGCAGGCTTGATAAGGGCAGCATGAAACTTATTTGCGAAGATGAAGCCAGGGACCTTCACCGAAAAATAGAAATAAAGAAAATCATTTCGGGAGGTTCTGTAGCAAACACAATAGCAGGTCTTGCAACACTTGGAAACAAAGTGGCATTTATAGGCAAGGTAAAAGATGATGAAATGGGCAATATTTTTTCATCCGAACTTGCAAAACTTAAAATACTGTACAGGACTAAGAAAGCCGGGCCTCAACACCTGCCCACTGCCAGCTGCATAGTGCTTACAACTCCTGATGCACAGAGGACTTTAAATACATTTCTTGGCATAGCGGGAATGCTTGAGCCCAAAGATATGGATGCAGGCCTGATTAAGTCTAGCGAGGTAGTTTACATAGAAGGATATCTTTTTGATCAGGAAAAGGCTTATGCAGCAGTTAAAAAAGCTGCAGGTATAGCCTCGTCTTCTGGAATTAAAATTGCAATGACTCTTTCTGATTCATATTGTGTCCAAAGAAATCGTGCAAAATTTAATGAGCTTTTAAATATTAAGACGGATATACTTTTTGCAAATGAGGAAGAAATAAAAATGCTTTTTGAGGTAAATGATTTCAATGATGCTATTAAAAAATGCAGTGAGCTTGGCTTTATATGTGCATTAACCCGTGGTGAAATGGGCTCAACGATAGTTTACAGAAATGATGTTATAAAGATTGAACCTGAAAAAGTAGCAATTATAGATAGTACGGGCGCAGGTGATATGTATGCTGCAGGTTTTTTAAACAGCTATTTAAGAGGCAGGGATATATATACATGCGGAAGGGCAGGAAGTATTATTGCTGCAGATATTGTTAGCCAGTATGGGGCAAGATCTGATAAAGACCTTCTTGAAATCCTATCTTCAAAGGGAATTTAAATCGATTTTTAAATATTGCAGAAAAGAGGTTTATATGCAAAAGAAACTTAAAGCAGATGTAGGAGTATTTGGAGGTTCAGGTTTCTATAATTTTTTAAATGTCATTGATGAAGCCGATATGGATACAATATACGGAAAACCTTCAGACAGAATAGTAATAGGTGAGCTTGAAGGCCTGAAAGTCGCATTTCTTCCAAGGCATGGTAAGAAGCACTCTATACCACCTCATAAAATAAATTACAGGGCAAATGTTTATGCCATGAAAGAGCTGGGAGTCAAACAGATATTTTCGCCATGTGCGGCCGGGAGCCTTCAGGCAGAGGTTATCCCGGGTGATTTTGTAATATGTGACCAGTTTGTAGACAGGACAAATGCAAGAATAGATACTTTTTATGACGGACCACACACAACACATATATCCACTGCAGAGCCGTATTGTCCTGTTTTAAGAAATATAGTACAAAAAAGCGCAGAAGAACTGGGAATAAAATACCATAAAAAAGGGACTGTGGTTATTATACAGGGGCCAAGATTCAGCACTAAAGCAGAGAGCAGATGGTATTCCTCACAGGGATGGGAAGTCATAAATATGACCCAGTATCCGGAGGTCGTCCTTGCGCGTGAACTTGAAATTTGTTTTGTAAATATTTCCCTTATTACTGATTATGATGCAGGCCTTGAGGGGAACAGTAATATAAAACCTGTCTCAAGCAATGATGTTGTAAAGATATTTAATCAGAATAATGAAAAACTGAGAAATCTTCTTTTTAAAGCAATACCAAAAGTACCCAAAAAAAGAAAATGTATATGTTCTCAGGCACTTGAAGGCGCTGCCATCAGCTAGTTTTAAAATGCTTTGAGAATGTAAGTCTGTTTAAGCCCTTAACTTGGGTTTTTAAGGAAGTGATTTATTGGCACCTAAAATTGTAATTGCATGCGATAAATATAAAGGCAATATGAGCGCTTTAGAGGTTTGCTCTGTAATAAAAGATGCTTTCAGGCAGCATAATAAAGATGCTCAAATAATAGTAAGCCCTATGGCTGACGGCGGGGAAGGTACAGTGGATACCCTTGTTGAAAGCCTGGATGGAAAATATGTAAAAGCTGATGTAACGGGCCCTTCAGGCAGGATAGTGCCTGCTGTGTTCGGGATTATAGAAAACGGCAGGACTGCCGTAATTGAAATGTCCTCAGCTTCAGGCCTGTGGCTTTTAAATACTGAAGAAAAAAATCCTTTAAACACTACAACTTATGGAACAGGACAACTCATAAAAAAAGCAATCGAAATGGGTACAGAAAAAATAATATTGGGCATTGGGGGCAGCGCTACAAATGATGCAGGAATGGGTGCTGCACATGCGCTGGGAGTAAAATTTTATGATAAGGATAAACAAATACTTCAGGGTTTTGGAAAAGATTTGTCCAGGGTATCATTTATAGATACCAGTTCTGTAATTGAAAAAGCTAAAAAAGTTAAAATATATGTCGCATGCGATGTAGACAATACTCTTTACGGTAAGAACGGGGCCGCATATGTCTATGGGCCTCAAAAAGGAGCAGACCCACAAACGGTAGAAGCGCTTGACAATGGTTTAAAAAATTTTTCAAAAATTGTAGAACAATATCTAAGCAAAGACATAAGCAATATAAAAAGTGGGGGTGCAGCGGGCGGGCTGGGTGCAGGCCTGTATGCATTTTTTGATGCAAGGCTGGAACCCGGCACAAAAATAATTATAAAAGCTACAAAACTTGAAGAAAAAATAACGGATGCCGACCTTGTTATAACAGGCGAAGGCTCAATGGATAATCAGACATTTTACGGCAAAAGCGCATATGGTGTTGCCATGCTTGCAAAAAAATATGGCATTGCTGTTATTACCATAAACGGTTCAGTAAATATAGATTACAGCAGCGTAGAAGACTTCAAGAAAGGTCTTTTTGCTGGCAATTTTGATACGATATCCAGAGCGATGGATCTGGAGCAGGCAATTAAAAAAGGTAAAGAATGCCTGTATTTTGAAGCTGGAGAGATAGCAAAGTTTTACTTCAGTATCATTGAAAAAAATAAATGACAGACAGGAGGCAATAATGAGTGTTGTTGGAGAAATAAAAATAGATGGGCTGAAAAAAATTAAGAGTGGAAAAGTAAGGGAAATGTTTTTATATGAGGACATGCTTTTGATAGTAACTACTGACAGGATTTCTGCTTTTGACTATATTCTTCCGTCGCTTATACCTTATAAAGGGGCTATACTTAATAAAATATCCAATTTCTGGTTTTCATATCTTGAGGCAGTTATTAAAAACCATTTACTTGAAACAGATTTTAATAAATTCCCGGATATTTTTAAAAAATATGAAGACATACTTAAAGACAGGTCTGTTCTTGTAAAAAAAGCAAATATATATCCCATTGAATGTGTAGTCAGGGGATATATAACCGGTTCAGGCTGGGAGGAATATAAAAAAAGCGGTGCGATAGGTGATATAACTCTGCCTGAAGGACTGAAGTTATGCGAAAAACTGCCGGAGCCGCTTTTTACTCCTACCACTAAAGCGGATGTCGGCCATGATATGCTTTTGACATTGCAGGAGGCAAAGAACAGATTCGGCAGTGAAATAATTTTATTTCTTCAAAATAAAAGCATAGAGCTTTATGCCAGAGCTGCCGATTTTGCGCTTGAAAAAGGCATAATAATAGCAGATACGAAATTTGAATTTGGTGAAATAGACGGTGATATTATACTTGTTGATGAGGTTTTAACACCGGACTCTTCCCGGTTTTGGCCGCTTGAGGACTATAAGGAAGGATATCAGCAAAAAAGTTATGACAAACAATATGTCAGGGACTATCTTCTAAGCACTGACTGGGACAGGAATTCACTTCCGCCAGAGCTTCCTGAAGATGTGGTACAAATGACATCCAGAAGATATATAACAGCTTATGAAAAACTTACAGGTAAAAAATTTTAAAAAGGTTTCATTTAAATGAAAGTCCATACAATTCTGACTAACGATTTTGACCCAGGCCGCCTGGCAGAGCTGAATATGAAAGAGTCAGTTTGTGCTGTGATAGACACCATAAGAGCGACTTCAACAATAGCTACAATAATAGGCTGCGGCGGCAGTAATATACTTATTGCACCAGATAAAAAAGAAGCATATAGTTTAAAAAATAAATTCAATGATTTTCTATTATGCGGTGAAGAAAAAGGACTCCCGCCTGCAGGATTTGACCATGGCAATTCCCCCATTGAATTATCTGAAATTGATTGCAGGGGTAAAAATTTTATTCTGATGACGACAAACGGTACAAAATCCATACTGAAAGCCAAAGATTGTCCAAAAATATATACTCTTTCAATACTTAATCTCAACAGCGCAGTAAACGCTATTATTGAAACAGCATTTAATAATGCATTGGATATAATTCTATTGTGCTCTGGTGAGAGGGGCAAAATAGCTTATGACGATGCCTATACTGCTGGACTTGCAATAAAATATATACTTACAAAGCCGTATAAGTTTGAATTCAG
>JAFGMJ010000212.1 GCA_016927635.1 Actinomycetota bacterium | reverse complement strand
GGACTATTGATTTGGCAAGTTTTTCAGAGTCGTTTCTTATTTTTCTGGAAATCAGCATATCTATTGCTCCCGCAAGAGCACCGTTTCCAAACCTGATAAATTTTTGTTTTTCAATTCCTGGCAGAAGACCTATGGCGATTGCATTCTCAATATTCATGTAATTGCCGAATGCCCCGGCCAGATAAATTTTATCAACATCTATGGCACTTACTCCAAAATATTTTATAAGGAGATCCTGGTCTGTCCTGAGACCTGCTTTGGCTATTATCAGCTGATTGATATCTTCCTGTGTAATATACATATTTTTATATATATTAAAAGGCTTGTTTATTCTTGTCCTTTCATTCATTATTTTGCTTTTATAAAGTTGTGCAAGCAAATCTATTACCCCGGAACCGCATATTCCAACAGGGGGTTTATTCCCTATAGTGCTGTAGCTTATTTTACCCTTATCAATGTTTAACTCAGTTATTGCTCCAGCAATGGCTCCTGTTCCACAGCTTATCTGATAGCCCTCATATGCTCCGCCTGCAGCGCAAGAAGCCGTCATGATTTTTTTGTCATTGCCAATAGCTACTTCTCCGTTTGTGCCTATATCTATTATCATGCTGATTTCCGGAGACAGGTAAATTCTTGTAGCAACTACATCTGCAAGACAGTCTGCCCCGGCATGGCCTCCAATAATTGCAGGTCCGTAAACCATACCATTGCCATTTATTTCAAGGCCCAATTTATTGGAATTAATAAGCACAGGGCTTTTATCAGCAGCCTCAAAAGGAACCAGGCCCAGGCTTTTCACATCCCTGCCAAAAAAAATATTTTTCATAGTGCTATTGCCAACAACAACTGCATCATAAATTGAATTACTTATTTCTCCGCTAATTAAGCCAAGACCTGATTCGAGTTCTTTAATATTTTCATTTATTGCGCTTACAACGCTTTCCTGTAATTCCTGAAGGCCACCTTTATTATTTATTGTATACCCTATCCTTGTAATTACATCATTGCCGTAGGCAATCTGAGGATTTTTGAAAGCTATTGGACTGCCGACATTATCGCCATTTTCCAGGTTGATTACCTGCATTACAACAGTAGTTGTCCCTATGTCTATTGCAAGTCCAAGTATGCTTCCTTTATATTTATCAATTTTTTTGTCTGGAAAATAAAAAACATCCTGCCCGTTGCTGTACACAAAAGGGTCAAGTTCTGTATCTCTTTTTATAATATCTGCAAGTACTGTATAAGTTCCAATGTTTGAAATAAACAAAACAATATCATTTTTGTCATCAATTATTTTTGCCTGGCAGGCAAGCCGCTGGTTTTTTTTAAGTTTACCCTTTTTTAAAAATTTCTGCTCAGAAATGCTTAAAGGACTTAATAAATCCAGGCCACTCTCTATTCTTACAATATCACTGCCACAGACTCCAATACCGCCGCATTCAGAGAATATCTCAATGCCGCCAGCTTTTTTGATATGTTCCATGATGCTTTTGCCTGGTTCAATTTCTATGCCTTCTTTTCTATACCTGGCATACTGTGGAAAAAATATTTTACCCAATTAAGCCTCCGGAAATATTTTATTTATCAGTAATTCAGTCTTTATCACTTACCCATCCGTCATAGAATCTTCTCAGATGGTCTTCCATATATTCTCCGTCTTCGACATCTTTTACAAAAGATTTTTCAAAAGAAATGGGGTATTTTAAGCAATAATTCATTAAGATTTTATATGAATTATTTATTTGTTTTACTTTTTCCTCATAAAAATCTTTATCAACACTATTATTATATTTATCAGGATGGTATTTCATTATGAGCTTCCTGTGCTTATCTTTAATTTCCTCAATAGTAGAAGATTCAGGTAGCTCAAGGATTTTTCTTGCATTGTCTATATCAATAAAAGTGACCAATTTTTTCAACACTAGCCTCCTGTTTTATTTATGAGCATATGCCCGTTAAAATTTTATAATTATACTTTAAAATAGTCAATTTACTTCTGGAGAATTTTTTAGAAATTTTTAATGCTGCAGAATAAAAAACAATATAATTTATAAAAATTTAAAAATCACTTGTTTAAGGATTTAGAAATATTTTTGTCCACTACTATATCTCCAACTTTATATTTTCCATTAAAATTTTCAGCTATTACCGGGCATTTTATTTTCAGCAGGAAAAAAATATTCTTATTTTCATCGCTTAATGCTTCATAATTGCCCTGTCCTTTTGCTATTATCATGTCAGATTTATTGTACTGGTCCTGAAACTCTTTTGAACAAAGGGGCAATATGGCTGCAGGCATGTCAAGTCCCGTCGTAATGACTCTTACTGCGCTTGTCATGCTTACCATTTCTGCATCCTCGATAGTTGAATCATTTAAGGCGGGTCCTCCTCTTACAGCATAAGTAATTTTATTTTTTGGGAGATTTTCTATAAATATTTTATCAAAAACTATTTCACCGGCGTTATCTCCGATGAAGAGTATTTTTTTAGATTTATTAAAACTTTCTTTTAAAATATCGACATTATTTCTATCAAGCTTTTGGGTAAGTGATTTTTTAACTGCAGACATTATAACTTTATGGTTCAAATTTTGTTTTGGCCCAAAATCTATTATATTTCCGGCAAGCGCAATCCTTAAGGCAGTTCCAAATTTATCATTTGAACTCTGTATTATTTTTTTTATGTCTTCCTCCATGCTCATGCATATCTGGTTAAATTTCTTCTTTATTTCATTATAGGGATCAGAATCCGGTAATAAACCTTTTATTGCACTCTGTATTTTAGCCTGGGATAATAAACCTACAGAATCAGCTTCGAATTCAGCCGCTGCTTTAAGAGAAACCCTTAAAATATTTTCAAGCAGCTTTTTATCATCGGTCACCATTTTTGCAGCGTCGACCACCTGCCTTATATAGCATGGGATGCACTCTAAATGTAATTTCACGGTTTTAGCCTTATGTAATTAAAATTATTACAATAAATATTAAACAAAAAAATATATTTTTGCACTTTCATTTTATTAATATGCCCGGATATAAAAAACTGGAGATAAATTTTCATTTATCTCCAGTTTTACAGGTATTTAATTTATTTTTCTTTTTTTCCAGGCTCTTTTTCAATCTCATCAAGTCTTGCCTGTATATCATCGATTTGCTGCTTTAAGAATTCAGCCTGATCTTTAAGCATTTCTTTTTCTTCATCAGGCGTTACCTGTGGAGCGTTGTATGGATTTACGTAAGGATTTACTGGCGGAGCATATGTACCGCCCCATGCCGGCATACCCGTATTATATCGCTGCCATCCGAAAAGCCCTGTGGCTCTATACCAGTTTCTGTTACCTCTTCCTCCTCTTGCTCCATAGAAGCTCCGTCCTGCGCCATAAAGCCTGCCTCCTGCCGGGTTTGCAAAACCTGGCACAAAATAGCCTGCGCAGTAACCTGCAGCTCTCCCTGTCATTGGACCCATACCTGCTGGGCCTGTTCCATCTCCTCTTGGCATATCATTTACCTCCTTATATATATTTTTTATTCAGTACCTTCTACCTCTGCCCTTTATACCTTTTTGGCCTTTTGTCCTATAATACCCTCCTGGCCTTCCGGAATATCCAAAAGAACTGGCCATGTTAGAGTAATAGGGATAATAAGGTATTGCATACCTTCTGTTTGCAAATAGACCCGGATAATTTATAGATCCGCTATTTGTACCATAAATGTTAAAATCCCTTAAATTACCTCCCGCCAAACCAACAGGCATAGCGCAAAATCCTCTTCCGCCTCCGGTAAAAGGTCCCTGACCAGTCGGTCCTGTTCCATCAAATCCTGGCAATTTATACCCCTTAAATAAATTCTTAATGAACCATTGTTCATTTAATAATATAACTGCCGCTGTTTTATTTGTCAATATTAAATTTAGAAAATTGTTGTAATTCTGTGATATTTTCACTCCAGAGTTATTCAGAGAAAATGTCACCCATGAATAAAAGAGAGGAAACTTATCAAGTAAGAGTAAAAAATAGTAAATTTTATATTGGCACAAAGCAAACATAATTATTATTTCT
>JAFGMJ010000211.1 GCA_016927635.1 Actinomycetota bacterium | reverse complement strand
TTGCATACTTTTCAAGACTTATAAAATCATTTGCTTTTTCTTTAAAATCAAAAGCAACTTTATAATGCCTGCCTGTTATATTTTTGAGGCATTCCTGCACAAGCGCAGTATTTTTTGTTTTATTTAAATGATCCTTGTGCCATTTTTTATTTTCATCAAGATAAAAGCATATAGTATTTCCACTTATGGAAAAACTTTTAGCTTCAATAAACATAGCCTGTATAGAAATGTCCTTTTCTTTCAGGTATGAATTAATATTTTTCCAGTTCCTTATTATAAATTCATTTATTTCAGTTATTTGCCCCCCCGTATCTGCAGAAGAGTATTGCTTCCGGGATGCTTCCGTGCTTGAAATTTCAGCACTTATATTATTTTTAAGCTCTGCATTATTTTTAGGCTCTTTTGCCGTTTTATTATCTTTTTCTACTTTATCGCCTTTTTTTACAATTATAGGTTCGGGCGTATTTAAAACATTATCGGCAGCGCCGGTAGCGTCAGTTTTTGGATTTTCCGGGGAAAGAGGCCTTGAATAATCGTTTTGCCCACCGTTTTTTAAAATCTCTTTTATATTATTTATTTCAGTATTTATTTTATTAAATCTTTTCGAAATATCACTTTCATCAAAAAGCTTTGTATTTATTGCTTTGATTACAGCTGTTTTGAAAAAAGTCTTAGCTCCATCCCCCCATCTTATCTGCTTTAATAATTCTGCAAACAATTCCATATGGCTTTCTATCTCAGCTGCACTGAAAAGGCCTGCCTGGTTCAAATATCTCACCCTTAAATCCTCGTTAATATCAAGTATGTCCATGGGGTTATCATATGATTTCAGAATATAAAGATTATAGAGATGTTCGAGGAATTCAATTGCAAATATTTTCAAATTTAACCCGCTGGCCAATATCCGTTTTATAAAAAGAAGCCCCTGGGAAACATTTTTTTCAAGAAGTATATTTGCAAATTCAAAAAGCATTTCCTGGTCTATTATGCCAAGCAGCGATGTCACATCATCTACAGTGATTTTACTGTCCTTAAATGAAGACAGCTGTTCAAGTATTCCGTCAGCATCCCTTAAACTGCCATCCGCATATCTTGCAATTAGATTGATTGCAGGTTCGCTGATATCAATTTTTTCACTGCCGGCTATATCAGAAAGCCTTTTTTTTATCATATCAAGCTTAATGGGCTCAAAATCAAATCTCTGGCAACGCGACATTATTGTAGGTATGACTTCATGGGGTTCGGTAGTTGCCATTATAAAAACAACATGCTCGGGAGGCTCTTCAAGCACTTTAAGAAAAGCATTGGCTGCAGCAGATGTAATCTGATGGGCCTCATCGATTATATATACTTTTTTCTTTAAATTTGCGGGCAGGTATTTGACTTTTTCACGGAGGTCCCTTATATCTTCTATGCCCCTGTTCGAAGCTGCATCTATTTCAATTACATCAACATTTACGCCTGCTGAGATACTAAGGCAATTATCACATTTATTGCATGGGTCAGGTGTTGGTCCTTGAATACAATTAATGGCTTTTGCAAAAATCCTTGCAAGCGAAGTTTTACCTGTACCCCTTGGGCCGCAGAATATATAAGAATGAGAAATCCTGTTTTTTATAATAGAGTTTCTAAGGGTCTGTACAATATATTCCTGTCCTATTATTTCAGAAAAGGTCTGCGGTCGCCATTTCCTGTAAAAAGAAACATAACTCATAAATATTAAAACTATAAAAATTTATAAAAAAGACCGTGCACCAGACTTCGATTTATAATAACAAGTGCCATCCGTGTAGTTTGCTCCGGCCAGGTTTATTTGTGGCACCCGAAGAAATTTACTTACCGCTGCTTCCTCTCGGACCTGACGGGGTTTGTAAAACTTCGCCGCACAAGACCCGACCTTCAACGCCACTTGCGCAGACACAAACCTCACCACCATAAACCTCTGCCTGGGATTAAGCCTCACTAAAGCGGATTGTGAGTACAGGGCACCGCTAGCTCCCCGCCTAGCACGGTTAAAATGATTATAGCTTATTTGGCAAACTAATTGAATACCAATAGATGTGTTTGCAATAATAATAGTAAAAAAACTTATTAATAATTGTATAAAATTAATACCCTTTTTTAAATTTTCAATAATCCTGTTGATAAATAATTTTAAAATAGTAAGATTTTTATATTTTGAAACCTTTAATAAATATTTAAACTTTCAAAAAAACGCAATATATAAGAGACTGCAGCAAAAATGATGTATCTTAATAATAATTCTGAAGATAAAAAGCCTTCAAGCAACCGGTCACAGATAGCTCTTGCAATGAGCGGGCATGCCATAACTGACCTTTATGCAAGTTTTATAATAGGTCTTATCCCAATACTTGCAATTAAATTTGATCTTTCACTCTTTCTTGTAGGACTGCTAACATCAATAACAGGAATTGCGAACAGCCTTACACAGCCGGTTTTTGGATTTATGGCAGACAGGTATAATATGAAGTATTTTATAATTATAGGCCCGCTTTTCAGCGCTATTTTTATCAGTCTTCTTCCTGTAATGCCTTCGTATTTTCTTGTTATTATTTTTTTGTTTATAGGAAATTTAAGCGTTTCGGCAATGCATCCGCCAACCGCAGCAATAGGAGGCTTGTTTGGCGGAAGATTAAAGGGCTTAAGCAATTCCCTTATATCTTTTTCGGGGACATTTGGCTATGCGTTTGGTTCGATTTTTATAATTTCAGTAATAGAAAAAATAGGCCAAAATTTTGCACCGCTGACAATGATTCCGGGCATTATACTTACCTTTATACTTTTTAAATACGTAAGGCTGCCAAATAAGGTGAAAACCTCATCTGAAAACATAAATTTTTTTGTTAAAATAAAAACGCTCCATAAGATTCGTATACTTAAGCTTTTTCTTATATTTGCGGCATCTTATGCCAGGGACCTGGTTTGGGTCTCACTTACCACTTTCATGCCATTATATTTTACAAATAGCGGAATAAAGCTTATAAATATAGGATATATTCTTATCATCTACACATTGCTTGGCGGTTTAGGTGGAATTCTGGCCGGCTATTTTTCCGACAGGATACATAATAAAATATCTATTGTGCAGGCTGGCCTTTTGATTTCAACCCCTCTTATTTATTTTTTATTCAATACTACAGGTATAATACCAGTAGTGTTTTTTATATTGATCGGATTTTTCACAATATCCACATTGCCCATTTGTATAAGACTTTCCCAGGATATTTTTCCATCAAATATGAGCCTGGCATCTTCACTGGTAATGGGCCTAAGTGTCGGGACAGCATCCATAACAATGATTTTTTTGGGTAGAATAGCTGACAATACAGGTATAGAAAATATGATAAAAAACTTATCTGCAGCAGTTCTTGCAATAGCTGTTTTAATGACATTATACTGGTTCCTGCCTGAAAAATATCAAAACAAAAAAAAAGAAATTTTTATTAAAAAATAAGCTAAGTATTAAGTCTGTCTTTTCAAATCCTCATAAAATATGCCGTTTTGGCCTATTTTATATAATAAGGCTTTATCATGAAGTTTAGCATTATGGCGGAGAGAGAGGGATTTGAACCCTCGAGACAGATTTTGGTCTGTCTACTCGATTTCGAGTCGAGCGCTTTCAGCCAGCTCAGCCATCTCTCCTGTAAAAAGAATATATGTATGATTAAATCTTACCCTTCAGATAATCAAGGCGTAAATCCCGGGGCAGTTTTTCAATTGCATATCTTAACATAGTTCTTGGCATTGTTTTATAGTTTTGGTTTAAAAATTGAAGTAATATATTAACTGATATCCTCTTTCCCACTTCCCTGAGCATCCATCCAACTGCCTTGTGTATAAGGTCATGCTTATCATTTAATAAAATTTCTGCTATTTGAAGAGTCAATTCATGCCTCTGTTTTTTTATGAAATTGAAGGTCGAGATTATCGCAATCCGCTTTTCCCAAAGAATTTCTGATTCTGCAAGATTTAATAAAACATCAGTGTTTTTGCCGTAAAGATACGCTCCAACTATCTTATCAGCTGACAAATCTACAAGATCCCAGTTATTTATATGCCTTGTATTTTCAAGATATGAATTAAATATGGTTTCCCTTATATCATGGCCGCCTTTTTCAAATTTATTTACAAGTATGAAAAGAGCCAGCATTCGTTTTTCATGTACGGGAGATTTCAGCAGCAAAAGTGCTGTTTCGTGATCAATAGCAAAATATTTTTTCGCCAATTTCCTTAACACAGGGACCTGTATACCCAAAAAAATATCACCTTCACCATATTGCCCTTTTTTGGTTTTAAAAAAACGCTTCAATATTTCAGCCTGATTTTTATCTGCTAAAAGATCAAGCTCTCTTTCCAGATCCTTAATATCG
>JAFGMJ010000210.1 GCA_016927635.1 Actinomycetota bacterium | reverse complement strand
ATCCGTGGATCACAACATGCTGGGGCAGCTTTAGCCCAAGAGACATTAAAAGTGCCGGCCATATGACTGTGTGAAATTTAAGTATATCCTTTCCTATATGATGCTGGTTGGCGGGCCAGTATTTTAAATAAAGGCTCTCGTTTTTGCTGGTGTAACCCAGGGCTGAGATATAGTTTATAAGGGCATCTATCCATACATAACTGAAATGGTCTTTATCAAATGGTATCTGCACGCCCCATTTGACAGTTGTTCTTGAAATTGAGAAATCCTTGAGCCCCTGTTTTAAAAGGCCGAGCACCTCATTTTTCCTGGTTTCGGGAACTACGAAATCAGGGTTTTTTTCTATATGCTCTATAAGCCTGCCTTCATATTTTGAAAGCCTGAAAAAGTAGTTTTCCTCTTTTATCAATTCTACATCCCTGCTGCACTGGGGGCATTTTTTATCAAGCAGCTGATTATCCATAAAAAAGGTTTCACACGGAACACAATACCAGCCTTCATAGGTACTCTTGTATATATCGCCATTCTCATTGAGTTTTGTATAAATATTCTGGACTATTTTCTCATGGTCAGGGTCAGTTGTCCTTATAAAAGAATCATTGCTGATGCTGTAAAGGTTAAGTATCCTTTTCATATCCTTTACCATGCTGTCCACATATTCCTTTTGGGATACGCCTTTGGAAGCTGCGGTCTTATAAATTTTTGCCCCATGCTCATCTGAGCCTGTCAGGAAAAATACATCATAGCCCATCAGCCTGTGATACCTTGCCATTACATCTGCAAGTATAAATTCATACACCTGGCCAAGATGAAGCTTTGCATTCATATAAGGAATTGCAGTTGTTATATAGAATTTGGGTTTTTCGCTTTTTATATTACTATCATTCATTAAATTCTGAATAATCCTTTCTGGAGTTTTTAATAATACACTTTATATCACCAATATTTCTTTTTAGAAGAAAGCAAAATAAATGATTATAAATGAAAAATAACTCTTTTTACTTTTTTTATTTATACAATCCGGCTGGTTTATCATACTAAAAGCATAATAAACTTTCAATTTCTTATTATAATCTTATGATGCTCTTATATAAAAATTTTATTTTTACAAATTATTATGAGTATAATGCCATAAGAAAGGTTTATTTTTATCATCATTAATCAACACAAAAGTCATTGGCATAAATGTTGCAAAAATATTTTTTTTGTGCAAATCTTAATCTATATACTTCAATTGTACCTATTTGGGCGTTCAAAAAGATTTATCGATTAAAAATTTATAAAATTTTGGGGGAAAAATAATGCGGCCTATATGGGAGGGAGCCATCAGTTTTGGGCTTATTTTAATACCTGTAAAACTTTATAAAGCTACAGATGAGAGAAAACCGGATTTTCACCTTGTAAGGGAGGATGATCTCTGCCCAGTAAAATATATAAGAGTATGCAAATTTACCGGAGAGGAGATCCCTTATGATAAGATTGCAAAAAGCTACCAGTACAGCAAAGGGGACTATGTTATTTTCCATGATGAAGATTTTAAAAAAGCCTTTAAAAAAAGGACTGAAAACATTGAAATATTCTCATTTACCGGTGTCGATGAAATAGACTCCAAATACTATGAGCAGCCCTATTATCTTGAACCTGCAAAAGGCGCCGTAAAAGTATATACGCTGCTGAGGGAAGCTCTAAAAAGGACAGGCAAGGCTGGAGTTGCAAAATATGTGCTGCATAATCTTGAGCACTTAGGGATTTTAAAAGCAGAAAAAGATGTGCTGATTTTAAACCAGATAAGATATGACAGTGAAATAAGGAATGCCGCTGATTTAAAAATTCCATCAGCCGAAAATCTCGCTCAAAAAGAAATAGACACTGCAATAATGCTCATTGACCAGCTGACCTCACCTTTTAAACCTGAAGATTTTAAAGACAGCTATGCAGATGATATAAAAAAAGCTATTGAAGAAAAGAAAAAAACTGGCAAAATTATATCAGGACAAACAGATGAGGCCCAGAAGCCTGGAGAAGTAATAGATCTTCTTGAAAAATTAAAATTAAGTCTTGAAAAAGCTGGAAAAAAACATGTCTCTTGAAAAATATAAAGATAAAAGAGATTTTGAAAAAACACCTGAGCCCGGAGAAAAACCCCAAAAAGCAGCAGGTAAAGATCAGCTACTTTTCGTAATTCATAAGCATTTTGCAAGCCACCTGCATTTTGACCTGCGGCTGGAACTTGACGGAGTATTAAAAAGCTGGGCTATTCCAAAGGGTCCCACAATCAATCCAAAAGAGAAAAAACTTGCCGTTATGGTGGAGGACCACCCGCTTGAATATATTGATTTTGAAGGAGTTATACCTGACGGAAATTATGGGGCCGGCCAGGTATATGTATGGGATAGCGGTACCTATCATGCGCTAGATACATTAAATGCTAAAGATAGCAGTGAAAAATTAAGAGATGGCCTTGAAAAAGGCCACTTAACATTTATACTGGAGGGCAAAATACTAAAAGGTGAGTATGCCCTTATCAGGCTTAAAAAAGCCTCTCCTAAAGACTGGCTGCTGATAAAGAAAAATGACAGCTTTGCCAAAGATACAGATATAACCCAGGTAAAAGCCCCGGGTGAAATTAAAAAAAAACTTCAATAGCTGATGTTGAAGGCGCCGTAAAAAAAACGCTTGAAGAAATACCGCATTTAAAACCAATGCTTGCAACTCCTGTTAAAAAGCCATTTGATAATGCAAAATGGATATTTGAAATAAAATGGGATGGCTACAGGGCTATTTCAATGATAAGGAATAATTCTGTAAGCATGTATTCAAGAAACGATATTTCATTTAATGAAAAATTTAAACCGCTTGTAAATTCCCTTGAAAGAATGCAGATAGGAAATGCTTTACTGGATGGCGAAATCGTTGTCCTGGATGAAAGCGGAAAATCTGAATTCCAGCTTCTGCAAAATTATATTAAAACGGCAAAAGGTAATCTTGTTTATCACATTTTTGACCTGCTCTTTTTGGACAAATTTGACTTAAGGCGTGTAAGGCTTGAAATCCGCAAACAACTGTTAAGGGAATTAATACTAGATAATGAATACATAAAATCAGGAATTATTAAAAACATAAAATTTAATGGCCATGTTGAAAAAGAAGGTATTGTTTTCTATAATGCGGCAGTTGCAAATAACCTGGAAGGAATAATAGCAAAAAATAAGGAGAGCATATATGAACCTGGTATAAGAAGCAGGGAATGGTTGAAAATAAAAATAAGGCTGGCCCGGGAATTTATAATATGCGGATATACAATAAAGGGAAAAACGGGCAGCAGCGCTGGCTCTGTAAGTTCGCTTATAACAGGAGTTTTCAAAGATGGCAGGCTTGTTTTTACCGGTCTTGTTGGCAGCGGGTTTACCCAGAGAGACAGGAGGGAGCTTTACCTGAAACTTTCTGAAATTGAGACTGCACAAAGCCCTTTCACTGCCTTAAATCAAAAAATTTCACATCCTCACTGGGTAAAACCGGTTTATGTGGCCCAGGTGGCGTTTGCCCAGTACACTGATGAAGGCATTATGAGGCAGCCAGTTTATGAAGGCCTGCGTATAGATAAGAGCGCCAATGAAGTAATATCATATAGAGATGATTTTAAAGGTGGCTTCAAAAGCGCAAATAATAATATAAATGGCGGTTTTTATAAAACATCCAAAGTTATGATAAAAAATATGAAAGCAAAATCTGAAATTATTTTAACCAATCCTGAAAAGATTTTCTGGAGTAAAGAAAACATCACAAAAAAGGACCTTTTTGATTATTACAAAAAAATTTCCCCATATATAATGCCTTATATTATTGACAGGCTCCAGTCTCTTAACCGCTGCCCGGATGGAATCGACGGCGAATGTTTTTACCAGAAGGATATAGATTACAAAATGCCCCAGCACCTCCGCACTGAAAAAATATACTCTGAATCAAGAAAAGAATTTATAGACTATTTCTTATGCACCGGCCTTGACTCTCTTCTTTATATGGTAAATCTTGGCTGTATAGATATTCATCCCTGGATTTCCAGGATTAAAAGTATTGAAATGCCTGATTATGCAATAATTGACCTGGACCCGCTGGATGTTGATTTCTCAGCAGTGCTGCATGTTGCCAGGCATATTAAAGATTTTCTTGATGACATTGGCTGCAGGTCTTTCTATAAAACTTCTGGGTCCAAAGGATTGCACATTTACATACCTCTCGGTGCAGCATATACATACAGCCAGTCTCTTGATTTTGTTAAAGTACTGGCCGGTATTATAAATAAACAAATGCCTCAAATCACCAGTCTTGAAAGACACCCGGATAAAAGGCATGGAAAGGTTTATCTAGATTGCTTTCAGAATAAATATGGAGCAACAGTTGCGGCGCCATACTGCATCAGGCCAAGGCCAGGGGCAACTGTATCTGCGCCCCTGAAACCGGAGGAGCTTTATTTAAATATAAAACCCCAGGATTTCCACATGCAAAATATTTTTAAACGCCTTGAGTTAACAGGTGATTTGTGGGAAGGATTCATTAAAACCAGCGTGGATATACTTGCCTGTCTTTCAAAAATTCAAAAAAAGTACAAGTTGGCCTGATTTCATGTAATACCGGCCTGCAAATATAGGAAATAATTGAAAGTAATTAAAACATGCCTTTGAGCCTTTTATATAATTCTTTATATTTCCTGAAACCGTCTTCATAGCATTTTGCATTCAAAGCATCAGGTTTAAAAGACTTTCTTATTTTCACGATAAGTTTTACAGCTGATTTATAGGAACTATAAATCCCAAGGTTTACACAGGCAATTATTGCTGCCCCAAGAAGGGCTGTTTCTGTATATGATGCTACATCGATTCTTATATTGCATACATCAGCTTTAACCTGGCTCCAGAGATCGCTTGACGCTCCTCCTCCCATTGATATGATTCTGTCAATCTTTATGCCCATGCATTTAGCTGCTTCAATATCATTTTTCATCATATATGCAAGAGATTCAAGTATTGAGCGTATAAAATGGCCCTTGGTGTGATTTATGCCTATTCCAAAAAAAACAGCTTTTGCCCGAGGGTCATATTCCGGAAAAAAAGCGCCGGTCAGGAAAGGGAGCATTACCAATCCTTCGCTTCCAGGGCTTATTTTTGCTGCTTTTTCATCAAGCAGCTCAAACACATTTCTTCCGGATTTAAATGCTGTTTCAGATTCTTCCCTGCAGAAATTATCTTTGAACCATTTCAGCACCATTCCTCCTGTAGAGCTGTATGGCATTAAAGCGTATTCTCCGGGAACTGCATGAAGCGCGCATGGCAGTTTATAATTATAATCCATTAAAGGCCTGCCAATATTTATAAACATGGCAAAAGCGCTGCCTGTCGTTTCTGTGGCTATACCTGCAGATATGTTGCCTGCGCCTACAGCGCCGCATACCTGGTCCATTGCGCCTGCGATCACTTTGGTTTTTATATCCAGTCCGGTTATATTGCGCACCTCCTCTGTTATATGGCCCACCTCTGTGCCGCTTTTGACTACTTCCGGCAGTTTGTCTTCTTTTATGCCCAAAAAATCCAGCATTTCATGAATATATTCAAATTTGTTTATGTCATAATAATATGAAGAATTGTATGTGGTGGCTTCTCCTGTAATTTTTCCCGATAGTTTGTAAAGTATATAATCGTGTAGAAGAACAAATTTTTCAGCTTTTAAAAATACTTGAGGTTCATTTCTTTTTAACCATAATACTCTTGTTGCAGGCCATGACGGGTCAACTGTGGGATAACCTGTTCTTTTAAAAAGCTTTAAAACATCAAAATGCTTTTCAATTTCCCTGGCTTCTGAAATTGAGCGCATGTCTATCCAAACAATAGCGTTTCTTAATGGCTTCATATGCCTGTCCAGAGGTACAAATGTTTCAGCCTGGGAACTTGTGACCAGCGCTATCACATCTTTTATTTGGCTGCCTATTTTTAAGGACAGCTCTTTGAGTATTTCCCTGACTTTATCCCAGTAGACATCGACATCGTTTTCAACAATGGATTCAGATGGTGATAGCAGGAAATACTCAATAGACGCCATAGCAAGCTCTTTTCCTGACGAGTCAAAAACTGCGCCTTTAACATTAGAAGTACCAAGGTCAATAGATAAAATAAGTCCATCTTTATTCATTTTATTTTTGCACAAATAATTTAATTATAAATAGAGCGTTTTTTGCTCTTTTGCCGAGCTTACAGCAGCAAGAGCAAGCCCAAGTGTATTTCTTCCATCTTCAAAAGTGGCGACTTCGGCCTGCCTGTTGTTTTTTATACAGGATACGAAATATCTGTCTTCCAGTACAAAGGAATCAGTCTTATCTATGTCATTTATAACCACTCTTTCACCAGGTTTATACATCAGGAAATCTGGTTTTGTGTAATTGCCTTCAATATTCTTGCCTGCAATAAATCCCCATTGCATTGCACCATTCCGGCAAAGTATTTTAAAGCCGGCTGTAAAAGGAAAAGAATCAGGGTAGTTCCAGCCCCCGTTGGCAACGCCCGATTTGTCATCATTAAATCTTACCATACTGGTTATATGTGCGATACCTCCGTAATCAGGATTGTTTACAGCAACTGATGTAATTGAAACTGGTTTACCAAAGAGCCAAGAAAGGAAATCAAGATCATGTATATGAAGGTCAAGCGCAGCCCCTCCGCTGTATTTCTCATCAAAGCGCCAGGATGCCCAGTCCGGAGGGCTTGCAAACCGCTCAGAATAACAGCATAGAATCTCTCCAAGGGTACCGCTTTCTGCAATATTTTTTGCTTTTTGATATTCCGGATAAAACCTTATAACATGCCCTGTCATTGCAATGATTTTTTTATCTTTTACGATTTTTACCATTTCATCAGCTTCATTCATTGTAAGGGCAAGAGGTTTTTCACATAATACAGGTTTTTTACGCTCAGCAATTTTTTTCAGCATATCGTAATGCAAAAACTGTGGAGTCGCTATTATAATTCCATCAATATCTTTTTTTTCAAGCAATGTATCCAGATCAGGTACATATTCAGCATTTGCCTGGGATGCAAGCTTTTCTCCAGAGTCCCTGGATGTATCAACAATTGCATTTACTTTGGCATCAGGTATATCTTTAAAACTAGCCGCATGTATTTTCCCTATAAATCCTGCACCCACTATAGCAATTTTTAACATCTGTACCTCCGGGTAATATAAGATGATAAATTTCATCAATTAAGCACATTGTTTTAAAAATTTAATAAATTTACCAAATAAGCTAAAAGCATTTGGATAAATTCTTATCTAGAAAGAATCTATTTCTATATCTGCAAAATAACAATAATCTTCAATAATATCAGAGTGATTGCCGTGAAGTATTATATAATGTGGACCCATGATATTTTTCTTGAAAACTTCAATTCCGGCATCAAAGGTAATTAAAAGTGACGGTATCATCGGGCCCTCGTGTTCGTCCCATCCTTCTTCCTGGAATTTTTCCGGTGTTTTACCATTGCCTTTAAACAATTGCATTTTTAAAATGCCCCTGTATTTGAATAAATTGAAAACAACTAGATTACCGGTTTTAAGTTGTGAAACATTCATAAGACCTCCGCAACCGCCCCAGTCGTGCCCATATATTTTGATAAAATCTTCTTTGCAAAGACTGAAAGGGGCAAATCCGCAGGAAGCCATGAGCACGCTTTCTTTATAAAACTCAAAAATTTCGAGAAAAGTCGGTTTTAGCCCGGTAAGCATATTTACAATAGTCTGAGCCAGCAGCCCGTAAACATCGCCTTCGCAAATCGCATTAATTTTATCTCCAAGCAGTGAAAGGAGCATGCACGGAGTAAATCCAAGTAATTTCCCTGGCCCGCTGCCGCATTTTATAGATAAGCCCTTGTAATCATTTTTTTCAATTATCTCAGAAGCTGCAATATAGTACCTGGCAAGTAAGTCAATTTCATGTTCTGGAATTTTTCCTTTGTTTTTGAACCTTTTTTTAAAATCAGCGCTAAAATATTTCAAATTTTCATCAGGCACTTTTTCTGACAACATTTTAAGCTCAAGCAGCTCTAAATTGTCCACATGTATACCTGTAGCAGCCTTTATTAAGGCTCCATCATACATAAATGGATAAAGATTGGAACAGGCATAGCCCACTGAAGCAATTTTTGTGTGCCTGAATTTTCTTATTGAAGCAGAAATATTAATAAGTCTGAGCACTTCAGCAATATTTATTTCTTCATCAATTGAATTATAAATGCACCTGTATTTTACATCCATGCTATCCAGGGAATTTCTCAGCAGACTTGCACCTGCTGCCGCAGCAGGTGCTATAAGGCCTTCTTTTACCTTATATCCTGCAAGGCACAATATAATAATGGGCAGGTGAAGAAAATCCGATATAATATTTAAAACGCCTGTTGACTCAGACCAGCCAGCGTAAACCAGGACGATGCTGCAACTCTCACCGATGGTATCTTCCAGCTTTCTTCTGGTTTGCTGGACAAGAGAATCATTATTATCTGCAATACTGCCTAAAAAATTAACTTCAATACCGTTTTTACGCAATAATTCCACCGTGCTTTTTACCCTTTTCTCGGAAACATCTGCCGGATGTGCGTAACTGTAGAGGCCTAATAGAGTTATTTTATTCATTATTTTGAACTTCCGTTTAGTAAATTATAATAAGTAAGTTTTATTTATATTAAATATTATTAATGAAGCACAGACTACCAGGATTTTATATTTTTGTTTTACCAATCCTTGAAAAAAACAAATCAGGATTGTTTGATATATTTAAATCTATCCAGTCAAGACCATTTTTTACTGCACCATACAAACCGGATTTTTCTTTCAGTTTAGAAAATAAAATCTGCCGCTTAAATGGAATCAATTTATAAACCTCTGCTTTTAAAAGTTCCAGAAAATCTTCCCCAAAATCAATTATTTCGCCATTGATTACAACTATTTCAGGATCCATTATTATAATCATTGCCGCTATTCCAAGCGCCATGGTTTTTATAATGCTTTCATTTATAAGTTCTCTTATTTTAAAATCATTATTATACAAATTAGCGACAGTGGAAAAATCTTCAGCATTGATTTTTAAATTATTTTCCCTGGAATAAGTCTCTACTATATTCCGTATTTTAATAATGTCACATTTGGATTCAAAATAACCCAGGTTTTTATCATGATTTGCAATTGCCTGATAGTCTATTTTTTCTGCCAGCGGAAGAAAAGCTATTTCACCAAGATACCCGTTATAACCTTCCCTTATTTTGCCGTCAATCACGACGCCTGCCCCTATGCCCTTGGTTATTACAAGGTAAATCATGTTAGATATATTGTTAAAGCTTCTCCACTGTTCACCCAGTGTTTCAAGTTTTACATGGTCCTTTAAAATGACATCTACTTTAAACACATTTTCAAAAAAGGATTTCAAATCTACGCCTACCCAGTCTTTTATATAGGGGGCCCAGCGTATTTTGCCGGTTTTTTTACTGATTGTTTCAGGTGAACCAAGACTGATAAAGGCAATATCTTCCAGGTTTATCGGGATGTTATCCAGCATCTCCTTTATTCTTTTAACTGCAGAACCTAAAATATCTTCGGCATTGTAATTATCCGGGTATTCCAAAAGGTCTTCATTTATTATATCACCTGATAAATTAACCAGTGCAATATTTATGCCATATGGAGATATGACCACTGCAACAAAATAATAAAGGTTTTTATTGAAATACATCAGCGTGGGCCTTTTACCGATATTACCGCTTACTTTTTTGCCTTCCTCTATTACATTTATTTTTATAAGTTCATTGACACTCTCGGACACGGTAGATCTTACAATATCAAGTTCCTTTGAAATTGCTGCCCTTGACATTGGGCCTTTTTCAATAAGGAGCTTGAGTATGCGGCCCTTGTTTCTTGCCTTAATATACTGCTGGTTATATTTTTTCATTCTGTGTAATATTACATATATTGCAGGCCGGGGTTTCTTATAGGCTGTTTTGCTCATCCTGAATTTTGCCTTACTTTACCAGCTTGCCTTATTATTTCAAAATTATAAAATTAAAAAATAAAATATAGCAACTTTAAAAATATATATCTACATATTTATATACGACAATTATTAATAAACAGGAGCATTTTTCCTGTATTTATTAAAAGCCTTTACGGATGCCAGCACGTTTTCTTCAGGATATTCAGGCCTGTGCCATCTTACTATTTCACATATAAAGCCCCCTTTAGGTGAATAAAAAGCATCAATTAATGCTTCCGCTTCATTAACGACATCCTGTGGCGTGCCGGTTGCAAGTGTGTCTGCCATGCTTACCGGAGCCTTAAATCCCATTCTTCCCTTTATTTTTTCTTTTAAAGCCTCAACACCTGTTACTTTAAAATCAGGTATGCAGAGCTGGTCTATTTCCATATCCAAAAGATCGTCAAGCACAGGTTTTGCATCACCGTCAATTAAAATACCTGTATACATCCCTTTTTCATGTATATATTTAAAAGCTTTTTTGGTTATCGGTTTAAACCTTTTTCTCCATGTATCGGGGTTAAGCACAAGTCCTGAATTTGACCCCAGGTCCTCAATTATTGTAATCTGGTGGGCTCCTGCCTCCTTAAATTTGTCAACCATTTGAATATAGTAACCTGCAACCCTTTCATATACCTCTACCACAAAGTCAAGTTCTGTTGCAAGCTTCATAAAAAAATCATTGGAGCCGAATAAAAACTGGGTTGTAAGAAATATCCCCGCATCTATAAAAGCATCTATAAACCTGTCGGGATATTTTTCTTCTATGATTTTTCCAAGATTTGCAAACCAGGGATCCATATCTTTAATATCAGGAAACTTATATCCTTCAAGTGAAGATTTACCCGCCAGCGGGTGCTCAAGCAATATATAGGTTGAATTCATATCAGCGGGTACCTTTGTTACCACGCCAAACTGATCCTTTCTGATAGGCTCCCCTTTTTCAGTTTTACCGATTTCTTCAACAACCCATGAATATGCCAGCGGCCAGATTGCATCGAAATTTTCTGTTCCCGGGATAAGCTTTACTGTTGCCGGATCGAGAGTGTGGTATGCATTGTATATTCCAGGTATGTGATTTGTTTCCATTGGGAGAT
Organism: Actinomycetota bacterium; assembly: GCA_016927635.1. Lineage (GTDB taxonomy): Bacteria > Actinomycetota > Humimicrobiia > Humimicrobiales > Humimicrobiaceae > VGAZ01. Next base: position 87 of record JAFGMJ010000210.1, on the reverse strand, counting down.
AATCCGGTTTCTTAAATTCAAGTGATTTTTTAACATTTTCAATATGTGCAGACATTTTTGCCCCCTTTTGGTTATCAGTAACCAATT
>JAFGMJ010000209.1 GCA_016927635.1 Actinomycetota bacterium | reverse complement strand
TATAAAAATGATTTCAGGTGCAAATACAAGCAGAACCTGAAATGTCCATGGGGCGCCATAAAAATCTTAAAAGCAATGAATTTACTAAAAGACGACTTAAAAACTTCCGAAACTGCTATTGCAACAGATAAAGCCAGGCAATTTTTAATTAGCCACGATATTGCTGAAGCCAACTATCCAAGGAAAAAACCAAGGAGCAATCAATGGTTTTTATTTGGTTTTCCAAGGGGGCTCAGGTGCGATATACTTGAACTGACCGGAGCCCTGGTTGATGCGGGCTGCAGTAAGCAGAATCCAAATTTAAAAAAAGCCCTGAAATATATACTGGGTAAAAAAAACAGCGAGGGGCTGTGGAAAATGGAGTATTCATTAAATGGGAAAATGCTTGTTGATGTTGAGAAAAAAAATAAACCAAGCAAATGGATAACATATTTTGCGTTAAAAACACTGAAATGCAGTAATTATATTACCATTTAGCGATTGCCTGTTTTTATTATTTTCATTCTTTAATGAAATTATGGATTATATTTATTGCCCTGGGGTTTGAAAGTATTTTACTGGTGTGGAGCCTGTTAAACCAGTGTATAGAAGGACGGTTAAGTTTTTCCCAAAGCTGTAAGGTGGAGCTTTTTGGAAAGAAATGATCATATTTTGAATTAATCATCAGAACTTTGTTTCTGTCAAGCCTGTCTGCAAAAGCAAGAGGATCACATAAAAAACAGAATTTGGTAGTTTTTTCCCTAAGGCCTGGAAGCTCATTTAAATCGTCACTTATATTTGCGCTCATATCAATTTTTTTAAACTCTTCATGAAAATTTTCAAAATTATTATAAAAATCCCTGCATTGTTTCTTGCTTATACTGCCATTTTCAATACAATTTCCTTTAAGTATGTGAGCAAGAGTGCTGTTCCAGTGTATCTGGTACCAGTTACCTCCACCAAATATAAGAACTGTTTTATCTATTCTTTTATCGACTGCAGATGTTATTACAGCAATCATGCTACCAAGGCTGAAACCGCAAAGTATAACTCTATCAAATTTAAATAACTTTATTGCAATATTTATAAATCTTTTTAGATCAACAACAGCCTGGTGGTAAAAATCCAGCGTAGCTTTATCACCAAAATAAATAAGCTTTTCTCCGCTGGCATCGCCTGATGGCGTTCTTTTAAGATGATATGGCTGATGCAGGAATGCACAGTTAAAGCCATATTCAATCATTTTATCTATAAACCTGTAATAGTTGTCAAGCCTGTTTGATTTGGCTGCAAATCCATGCAGAAGTATTAAAAGGGGATTGCCGAAAGGTTTGTGCGTTAATAAATCAGGCTGGGTGTTTTTTGTTTTAAATGCAGTTTCAAATAAATAAGGGTTTCTTTTATTTATAAAAATCTCGCTGTATACTTTATCGTTTTCTTTAAAACCTGTCTTAAAAGGAGAATCAAATTCAAGCCTGTATGATTTAAAAATTTTATTTTCATCTGATTCAACAATGCTGGATTTGAATTCCTCATCGTTTTTATAGCTGTAAAGATTATACATTTATCAATTTATCCTTTTTTTGTTATAATGTATTTCATATAAAAATAATGATATCAAAAAAGTATTGATATTAGAACAAACACGGGAGGTATTGGTATGTGTGGAGATTCAAACGACAATGGTACAAACGCTTTAAAATATGGACTGATAGGCTTTGCCGTAGGCGCAGTAGCCGGTGCCCTGGCAGCATTGTTTCTAACAACAAAAACAGGAGAAGAGCTGAGAAGTGAGATAAGAAAAGCAATTATTGACGTAAGGCAGAAAGCTGAAGAGCAGGCTTCAAAAATAAAGAATGTAACCAAGGAAAAATATGAAGAAATAGTTCAGAGTATTTTATCAGGTTATAATAAGGCAAAAGAATTTACTGAGAAGGAAATCGAGCTTATAAAGAAAATACTGATTGAACAGAAAGAAAACCAGCAGCAGTAAATCTACTTCATTTTCCATCTGGTAAGGATATTTTCCCTGTCAAATATCCTTACTGCAACCCTTAGTATAAGCGGGCATATTGCTATAAGAACGAGGCATGTAATAAGTATAAACCACGTATTTATTAAAAACAGGCCCGCTATCTGCATTCCAATAACAGCATATATCGGAAATATTACAATAGCGCCTATGCCCTGAGCAGACCTTATATCTGTGGACTTTGAGGAGATTATTATGCTCAGCATAGTGATAATAAAAGAAATTGCAGGGCTTAAGATAAAAGTGATTATCAGCCATTCCCATGTAGGCAGGGGCAATGTATTGAATTTTGTATAGGCTATAAAATCAATAACTAATGTTATAAGTATAAAATTTATAAAGGATGCAATGAAAGAGGGAACCATGCTTGTAAGGGTTTTGCCTAAAAGAAGCTCGCGAGTTTTTACAGGTGTTGCTAAAAGCGGCTCTAAGGTATTACTTTCTTTCTCAAGTACAATTGAAGCCGGGGCTATTAGACTTGGCAGCATTGCCGGTATTAAAAGCAAAAATATCATAAACTGCTTTATCATAAAATCAAGGAAAGCCTGTTCAATATTTTCAG
>JAFGMJ010000208.1 GCA_016927635.1 Actinomycetota bacterium | reverse complement strand
TCTGCAGGAAAAATATTTTATATCTGGAGGCTTTATAAATGAGCGATGGCAAATGCTGGGAACCTGAAGTTGAAACAATGTCCCGGGAAAAGCTGCAGGATTTGCAGTTAAAAAGGCTCAAATCGACTCTTATAAATGTGTTTGAGAATGTAAAATTTTACAGGGATAAATTAAATGATGCAGGAATAGATCCTTACAGGTTTGACAGTCTTGAAAATATAGAAAAATTACCTTTCACAACAAAAGAGGACCTCAGGATTAATTATCCCTTTGGCCTTTTTGCAAGGCCGATGAATGAAATTGTCAGGATTCATTCTTCTTCAGGTACGACCGGCAACCCCACAGTTGTAAGCTACACAAAAAATGACATATCTTTATGGGGAAATCTTATAGCCAGGGATCTTTACAGCACAGGTGTCAGAAGCATGGATATTATACAGAACAGTTACGGCTACGGTCTTTTCACCGGAGGACTGGGCCTTCATTATGGCGCTGAATTGCTCGGGGCTACAGTGATACCGTCATCCGGCGGGCTTACAGAAAGGCAGATTAAAATAATGCAGGACTATGGTTCAACTGTTATTTGCTGTACGCCCTCTTACGCTCTTTATATAGCTGAGGTAGGACATGAGCTTGGTATTGATTTTTCTAAAATACCTCTAAGGATAGGTATTTTTGGTGCTGAACCATGGACTGAGGAAATGAGAAGAGAAATAGAAGCACGCCTTTATATTGATGCTATTGACATATACGGGCTAAGTGAAATAATCGGGCCGGGCGTTAGCTGCGAGTGCATTGAAAAAAACGGGCTTCATATTGCAGAGGATCATTTTTACCCTGAAATCATAGATCCTGCTACAGATAAAGCACTTCAGTCTAAAAACATGGGAGAACTTGTATTTACCTCACTTACAAAGGAGGCAATGCCCCTTATAAGATACAGGACAAGGGATCTTTCAATACTGGATAGCACTGCCTGCAGCTGTGGCCGCACGCATGCAAGGATGCAAAAGCCTATGGGTCGTACAGATGATATGCTTATCATACGAGGTGTCAATGTATTTCCGTCACAAATAGAAGAAATCCTTATGCAGGTAAAGGAAATAGAACCCCATTACCTGATTGTTGTGGATAAAAAGAACTATCTTGACACTATAGAGCTATGGGTCGAGGTTTCAGAAGACGTTTTTGCTGAAAAAATAAATGACCTTGAAAAATTTGAATCAGCTATAGAAAATAAGCTTTATGGTGCAACAGGCATAAATATAGATGTTAAATTAAAAGAGCCTAAAACTATAAAAAGAAGTGAAGGAAAAGCTAAAAGAGTAATAGATAAAAGAAAAGGCGAGAGGATCTGATTTAGTCAATTATCAGGAGAATTTATGCGTAATATAAAAAATTTAAAAGCAGATAATCCAGACCTGTGGGACCCTGAAGTTTCAACTGCCAGCAGGGAAAAGATAAGGGCTTTGCAGCTTAAGAATTTGCGGCAGACTTTAAAACACTGTTATGAAAATAATGTTTTTTATAAAAATAGAATAGATGAAGCAGGATTTGACCCTGATAAAGTCAGTGATCTTTCAGATATTGAAAAACTGCCGTTTACAACCAAAGAAGATTTAAGAGTTAATTATCCGTTCGGCCTTTTCTGTACGCCGCTCAACCAGGTCATACGTGTGCATTCATCTTCGGGAACCACTGGAAATCCTACTGTGGTAGGCTACACCAAAGAGGACCTGGAAATATGGGCCCAGGTGCTTGCAAGAATAATGTATGATGTGGGCGTAAGGAAGGAAGATATAGTTCAGGTAAGCCATGGATTTGGTCTTTTCACAGGGGGATTCGGTTTCCAGTATGCTGCAGAAAAAATTGGCGCCATGGTCATACCTGTTTCAGGAGGCAATACTGAGAGACAGCTCAAAATAATGAATGATTTTAAATCAACAGTATTGTGCTGCACTCCCTCCTATACTCTTTTTATGGCTGAGGTTGCAGACAGGATAGGTATAGATTTTTCCAGGCTTGAACTTAAGCTTGGATTTCTGGGCGCCGAACCCTGGTCAGAGCCGATGAGAAATGAAATTGAAAAAAGACTTTGCATAAAAGCTTTGAACAGTTATGGACTGAGTGAGGTAATAGGGCCCGGTGTATCGTGTGAATGTCTTGTGCAGGATGGGCTGCATTTAAATGAGGACCATTTTCTAGCTGAGATAATAGACCCGGATACCGGTAAAAATCTTCCCCCTGGTGAGAAAGGCGAAATTGTTTTTACTACGCTGACAAAAAAAGCATTTCCCGTTATCAGATACAGGACCAAGGATATATCTTACCTTTATAAAAATGAATGCTCCTGCGGAAAGACTTTTATGAAAATGTCAAGGCCGATGGGGCGAACAGATGATATGCTTATTATCAGGGGTGTAAATGTGTTCCCATCACAGATAGAAGAAGTGCTGATGAATATAAAGGATTTGGAGCCGCATTACCTTATAGTTCTTTCCAAAGAAAATTATCTTGATAAAATAGAGGTGTGGGTAGAAGTATCTGAAAATATATTTCAGGAAAAACTTATGGATCTTGAGTTTTTTGAAAAATCAATTGAAAACAGGCTTTACTCTGCGATAGGCATTCACATTAATGTAAGCCTTAAAGAACCAAAAACTATAGCAAGAAGTGAAGGCAAGGCTCAAAGAGTCTGGGACAGAAGACAGGAAAAAAATTGAACCCGGCTTACAGAAATATAAAAGCTGCAGTACTGGAAGAAATAGGCTCCCTTGTAAAATTATATTCCTACAATATAAAGAGATTTTTGGACGCAAAAATCCTGCATGCCTCGAGCATGTTTGTTTTTTATGATTCCGGAAAACCACTGGAAAAAAGTTTTTTAAATAAAGCAGTAAGCCTGGCCACTGGAATGGAGCTGCTTGCAGCAGGGTTAAAATTACACAATTTCAATAGCGACGATTTTATCTTTCTTATAAAAGATGAAAAGCTTTTATCAGGCCGTTTAAATGAAAAGATGCCTTATTCAGCAAGTGATTTACAAATAAACAGCAGGATTTGCAAAAATAACGGAATAAATGAAGGCAGCATAACGGATCTGCCTAAACGTGAAATAAGCGACAGGCGCGAAAGAAATTACACTCTAAGCCTGCTTTTTGGAGATATTCTATATTCAAGGGCATCTGTTTATATACTTGAATATGGCGACCATGAGCTTTTTAATACTATACTTGGTTCTTTAAAATCTGTTCATAAAAATAAACTCCTGCTTCATCAGAAGCTTGTTGAGACAATTAAGGTAAATCACGGTTTGCTAAACATTAAAAAAAACAGCTCAAAAACCAGCAGGGCTGATTTTAAAAATATTGCTTTAAAAAATCAGTCAATTATTCAAAATGAAGATATAAATATAATTGAAGAAAACGAGACCCTGCTTGCAGCAATCAACGCTCTTTTGAAGACTTCATTTATAACAGGCTGGGGGATTTTTTGCGGATTTGATGACGTCAGCTTTCCATACAGCATCATAAATGATTTTGTGATGCTTAAAACTTACAGCGACATGGAGGGATTTTTTAAAAATCTTTCAAAAAATTTTGATTTCTTGAAAAATTCAGGGTTTATAAATGACAGGAAAAATAATATCAAAGAAGACCTTGCCTCTAAAATTGAAAAGGTCAGGCCCATATCACTTAAAAGCAATTTTAAATTATTATATAAAATATATACAGGTAACAGCTAAGGCTCTGTTTTTAAATATTTTATATTCTGTAAAAGAGCACTGTATAGACTCAAACTGCTTTTAATGTTAATATATCAATCTTATGAAAAAACAACCGGACCTTATTTTGCTGCATGCACCAAGTGTGTATGATTTCAGGAAAAAAAGCATAATGTTTGGGCCTATGAGCGACCTGGTTCCTTCATCTCCTATTTTTGAGATGTACCCAATTGGGTTTTTGACTATTTTAAATTATCTGGAAAAAAGAGGAATCAGCGCAAGAATAGTAAACCTTGCATACAGGATGTTTAATGATAATGATTTTGACGTTGAAGCTTTCATAAAAAAGTTAAATCCTGTAGCTTTTGGAATAGACCTGCACTGGCTTGTTCACTGCCAGGGAGCTACGGAGATTGCAAAAATAGTAAAGAAATATCATCCCCAAACGCCTGTTATTTTTGGGGGTTTTTCGTCTTCATATTTTTACAAAGAGCTTATAGATTTTGAACAGGTTGATTTTATAATAAGGGGGGATTCAGCAGAAGAGCCTCTTTACAGACTTTTAAGCCTTCTTAAAAACAGCAGCGCCGTTGATTATGGATGCGACGACCTTAAAAGAATCCCAAATCTTGTATGGAAAAATGCAGGCATTGTGCATGCAAATAATATTGAATGCATTTCTTCAGACCTTGAAGATATTGATTTTGACTACCGTGTAATGTTTAAGGATGTTTTAAAATACCTGGATTTAAGAAGTGTGGTGCCTTTCTGCGACTGGTTCAGGTACCCAATTACAACAATACCTGTCGTCAGGGGCTGCAATAATAACTGTGCCAACTGCGGCGGTTCAAAATATGCATTTGCCCTTTTTGGAAACCGTGCCAGGCCCGCTTTCAGAAAACCCTCACGGCTTGTTGAAGAAATCAAGGTGATAGGCAAATATATTGACTCACCCGTATTTTTACTTGGTGACTTAAACAGCAATGGAAGAGACTATGTGGAAGATTTTTTTAATTGCGCCGGGGCGCTGGATAAGAATATGCAGATATTCTTTGAATTTTTTGAACCTCCGGGTAAATGGTTCTTTGACAGAGCTTCAGAGATTTTTAATAATGTATGCTATGAGATATCTCCTGACAGCCATGACGAAAAAGTCAGGACCAAAATGGGCAAAACATATACCAATCTGCAGCTTACAGAAAGTATTGAATACGCCCTCTTAAAAGGAGCTAAGAGGTTTGATATGTATTTTATGACCGGCCTTCCGCTGCAGACAAAAGATTCAATAATGGAGACGGTAAAATTCTGTGAACAGCTTTATGAAAGGTTTAAATGGGACAAAAGATTCATGCCGTTTATATCACCCATGGCCCCCTTTCTTGACCCCGGAAGCAGGATATTTGAAAACCCTTCAAAATTTGGCTACAGGCTTCTCTTTAAAAGCCTTAAAAGTCATATTGAAGCAGTAACAAAACCATCCTGGAAATATATACTCAATTATGAGAGCGATTATATAAGCAAGGATGATCTTGTCTGGGCAACTTATGAGGCAGCACTAGGGCTTAACAGGCTGAAGGGCAAATCTGGTTCAATATCTGGAAATGTGATGAAAGATAATGAGGAAAGGATTTTAAAAGCTGTCAGTATAATGAATGAGATTGACAGCATAATGTCTTCAGGGGCCAAATCAGAGATAGAAAATATGCTGATGGGACTTAAAGACAAAACATACAAATACAGCATGTCCACAGTTTGCGAAAAAAAAGAACTTGAATTCCCTCTTTCAAAAAGGAATTTTAAGTGGCTGGAAATTATAAAAGCCTCATTTGGAAGCAAGTAGACTTAGAAAAATGGATAAAAAACTACCGCCCTTTCTTGAAGATGTTGGATTTTTGAAAAAAGACCTTGACAGGCTGGAACTTGCACTTGAAGAATTTACAAATGGTCTTGAAGGCATATTGCAGAAGACCGTTAAAAACACTTTAAACGCAGGCGGAAAAAGGTTAAGGCCTCTTCTTTTTTTTATATGTGCGGCAAATGAAAGATATAATATTGATTATCTCATGCCTGCCGCTCTATCTATAGAAATGATGCATACTGCATCCCTTATACATGATGATATAATAGACAAAGCCATATTCAGAAGGGGCAGAGAAACAGTATATTACAAATATGGCAAAGATACTGCAAAATTTGTGGGAGATTTTCTTTTCACTCACACATTTTCACTTCTTAACAGTTACCATGAACCTGTAATAATGAAGGAAATGTCTGATGCTGCAAAAATGCTGGTGAAAGGGGAATTTGACCAGCTTAAGACTAAAAATAATTTTTTACAGAACGAAGATGTTTATTTTGAAAAGATAAGGGAAAAAACATCTGCACTTTTTGCATTGAGCTGCGCACTCGGTGGCGTTCTTTCCAATTCGGACAAAGAAGATATTGAAAATATGAAAAAGTTCGGCGAGTATATAGGCATATCTTTTCAGATTAACGATGACCTTATAGATGTGGATACTGATACTTTTTCAGGTTCGGGTCTTTCCTCAAAAAAATCTGGCAAACCTGCAGGCAATGATTTAAGACAGGGAAATATTACTCTGCCGTTTATATATGCTTTAGAAAATGCCGCTTTTAAAAAAGAGGTAATGCCCCTTATGCTTAAAAAATATTTATCCGACAGTGATATTAAAAAGATTTTCAAAATTATTTTAAAAACTGATGCAATATTAAAAACAAAGGAAAAATCCCGCCAATATTTGCTCCAGGCAAGAGAGACGGCAAAACTTATAAATGGCCAGGTCCGGAAAAAAGGATTGCTTGGTGTTTGTGATTATATAATGTCAGAATCAGGGCAGAAAAAATGAAAATTTTTGGCGAAGTAATACTGGAAGTCATAAGCGCGACATTGCCCATTTTTGCAGTGATTGCAATAGGGTTTTTCATCAGGAAAAAAAATATAATAAAAGATGAACACATTCCTGCGCTAAACAATCTCACATACAACTTCGGGCTTTCTACCCTGGTTTTTTCAGGAATAGTAAAAAACAGTTTCAGCGAGATATTTGATGCAGAAATAATAAAGGTAATTTTCCCCTCTTATTTCATTTTTATCGCTATTGTTTTTTTGTCATTTTATTTTACAAAAACAGACATGAAATTAAAAAGTGCTGTAATAGTTTCATCTTTTCGCACTAATATGGCATTTATAGGACTCCCGATAGTTCTTTACGCCTACGGCACTATTTCAGCAGCAAAAGGAGGCGTAATCATTGCATTTCTCATGCCTTTAAATATTATGCTTTCTGCTCTTTTTTTCCATATAAATTCCAGGTCTTCAAACGGGTTTAAAATAAGCCGCCTGTTAAAAGAAATATTTCTTGATCCTGTAATCCTGGCTGTAATAGTTGGCCTTGCGCTTTCATATTTCAGAATAGAGTTACCTGAACCTGTAGACAGGATACTCGAAATACTATCAAACATTGCTGTGCCGCTTGCACTGATTTCAATTGGGGCATCGTTTAAATTTTCCTCTATTAAAAATAATGTAAAATACATTTCTCTGATATGTATTTTAAAACTTATACTCTTTCCTCTTATAACCCTGATTTTCAGTGTCTTTGTTTTTGACACCTCAGCTTTAAACAGGGATACTATTTGTGTACTTTTTGCAACTCCTGTAGCTGTTGCGACATACATACAGAGCAGGAAATACAGCACAGATTCAGAGTTTATCTCTGCAGTCATAATCGTGTCTACAATAGCTTCTTCATTTACAGTAAGCGGCTGGCTATTTCTTCTAAAATTCTTATAAGGTTTGCATAAAAAACAAAACCCGGTTTTTTAGCTGTTTAATACCTTAAAACCATAAAGAAATTATTTTGCAATATTAAAAATATTTACCACGTCTTCATAATTTATTTTCACAAAATTGCCGACTGTGCCATTTTCTGTGCATTTTTTTGCCATTTCTTCAAATCTTTGCCCTGTGATATTTATCTCATTTAGCCTTGTACTAAGGCCTATTTGCCTTAAGAAATTTTCAAACCTTTCTATACCTTCCAAAGCCATTGCTTCAGCATCTTCAGGATAATATTCTACATTCCATATTCTCTGTGCAAACTGGGCAAATCTTTTTATATTATTTTTATAAACATATTTCATCCATGC
>JAFGMJ010000207.1 GCA_016927635.1 Actinomycetota bacterium | reverse complement strand
GGTTAATACATGATGCTTTTTATAAGACTCATACCAAGTTCGGCAAATTGTCTGATATCACCAGTTTTTTCAAGAGTATAATTTAATTTCATTTCAAGAAGCTCAGGTGATATAAAAATGAAAGGTAAATTATTTGCTGATGAAGCTTTATTTAAATAATCAGCAATTAGGTACTGTACTTCACTGGAAATAATTTTATTTGAAAAATCTGTATCGGATGTGTATACATAATAATTGCCGTTTATATTAACATTTTCTGTCTCAGCTATAACAAGGCTTTCAAGTAATTTTGTATCAATGCCCATGCGGTTTAAAATATTGCCTGTATTTAATTTATTTAAATGTTTTATGTAATATGTTTTTGCAGCGCTGATGGCAGTTTCGCTGAGGTCAGGAATTAAAAAAAGATATTTTTTGTCAGAGGTATTTCTAAAAAACCTGAATGATGAATAAGGCATAAATGTCTTATTGTCGATGCTTATGTGAAGATGAGATTGAATCTCCCATTTATTGTTATTGGAATCTCCCTTTACTGAAAAATTCAGAGTCCTGCCATTTTCTGGTGATAAAAAAGTGCTAGCGCTGCTTCCCTTTTCATATATCCAGCCCAATGCCTTAATCTGTGACTGGCGCAATGAATGTCCCTTATTTTTATTTTTAATCAAAAAGAAAACCATTACTGCAAGACCAAGTACAATTATTATAAGAGGCAGTTAATTAAGCATAAAATCATTTCCCTTCTATTATCTTTTAAATAAAAATATAGGAGTAATATTGTGAAAAAATTTATAATCATTTTGATTTTTTAAGATATTATCTTTTTTTTATTAAAAATCCAATATATCAATACTGATATTATTTATTATTAAAATCCTGTGTAATATAATTGTCCTGGATAAACATTGCTAAATATATGACAATGCTTTTTTATAAACATTAAACCGTATATTTAACCATGGAATATATATTTTTTTTAAAACAATTTTTATAAAAATATGTCTTTATTTGTAATAAATAATTATTAAAAAAGACTGAAATGAGCAAAATCGGTTTTGACAATGAAAAATATTTAAAAGAACAGACAACTGCAATACTTGAAAGAGTCGGCTGTTTTGATAATAAGCTATACCTTGAATTTGGCGGAAAACTCTGCTATGACTATCATGCAGCCAGGGTACTTCCAGGTTATGACCCAAATGTTAAAATAAGGCTTCTCCAGGTTCTCAAAGACAGAATAGATATAGTTTTATGTATATATTCTCAGGATATAGAGTCCGGCAGGGTCCGTGGCGATTTTGGCATAACATATGATTCTGCAGCATTGAAGCTGATAGACGATTTAAGAAAATGGGGGCTTGATATTATAGCACTTGTTATAACCCGTTTTGACGGACAGCCCGCTGCTGAAATATTTAAAAATAAGCTAGAGAGGCGAGGGGTAAAAGTCTGCTTTCATTATCCAATAAAAGGATATCCTGAAGATGTAGACACTGTATGCAGTGACGAGGGTTTCGGAAAAAATGATTACATAGAAACGAAGAAACCTGTTGTTGTTGTAACAGGGCCCGGGCCAAACAGCGGAAAACTGTCGCTTTGTCTTTCACAGTTGTACCATGACCATAAAATGGGGTTGAAAAGCGGCTATGCAAAATTTGAGACTTTTCCCATCTGGAATCTGCCATTAAAGCATCCTGTAAATATTGCTTATGAAGCAGCAACTGCAGATATACAGGATTTTAATCTTGTAGACCCTTTTCATTTGAATGTTTACAATAAAACAGCAATAAATTATAACAGGGATATAGAAAGTTTTCCCATATTAAAACTTATTCTTGACAGGATAATTTCAAAAAATAATGAAATAATGCCCATGTACAATTCACCGACAGATATGGGAGTTAACAGGGCAGGCTTTGGCATTATTGATGACGCAGCTGTCAGGGAATCTTCCAGGCAGGAGCTTATAAGAAGATATTTCCGCTACAGGACCGAATATATTCTTGGACAGGGGAAAAAAGATGCTTCAGAAAGAGTCCTGGCTTTAATGGGTGAGCTTGGAGTAAAAATATCTGACAGGAAAGTCGTTGAAACTGCAAGAAAAGCTGCAGAAGAAGCAGAAATAAAGGGCAAGGGAAATGACGGAATATACTGCGGGGCTGCAATAGAATTAAGTGACGGCAGAATAATCACTGGTAAAAATTCAAGACTTATGCATGCAGCATCTAGCCTTATCTTGAATGCAGTAAAAGTTTTGGCAAATATTCCTGATGAAATATTTCTGCTCTCCCCACATATAATAGAGCAGATATCAAAATTAAAAAAAGGTATATTTTCAGCTGAATCAGAAAGCCTGGACCTTGAAGAAACGCTTATAGCGCTTTCAATAAGCGCTACCTCAAGCCACACAGCAGAACTTACAATGAATAAGCTCAGTATGCTTAGAGGATGCGATATGCATATGACACATATACCGACCCCAGGTGATAAAGCAGGGCTTAACAGGTTGGGGGTAAACCTGACGACAGACGGGCTTTTTTCTTCGCGTAATTTATTTATAACATAATTTTTAAAACATTCAACAGGCAGCCCGGAATCCATAGCGCATGTCAATTTTTATCAAACCATAATTGACAGCACTTTTTCTATTGTTATAATTAAAAAGTTTAAATTTTTAT
>JAFGMJ010000206.1 GCA_016927635.1 Actinomycetota bacterium | reverse complement strand
TGCTAAAAAATATGGATTTAATTTTATATACTATGGGAAAAATCCAAGGGAAACCCTGAAAAATTTTAAAGCAGAAATTTTTATAGAAAAAACCCTGGATTTTATAAATGAAAATAATATCTCTGCAGTAATAGCCACACATGATTATCCTGCTGCAATGATAGGTTCAATAGTTGCAAAAAAAGCCGGCTTTATCTCGCCTGAGGTTGAGCAGATACTGCTGTGCCAGCACAAGTATTACTGCAGGCAGGTTCAAAAAAAATATTTTCCTGAAGCATACGTGGAGTCAAAAATAGTAAATCCTTTTAAAAAGGGAGCGCTGCCTTTTAAATTTCCTTTTTTTATAAAGCCTGTCAAATCTTTCTTTTCCATAATGGCAGCACAGATAAATAATATTGATGAATACAATGAATATATTGAAAAAGCAAAAGATCATATTAATGACTTTTGCGCTGTGCTAAATGAACTTATTAAAAAATATAGCAGTTTCAGGTATGACGCAAACTATCTGATTGCAGAAAAACTTCTTTGTGGAAAACAGGTAACACTTGAAGCTTTCAGTTACAGGGGCAATGTAAAAATAATTGGAATAGTTGACTCTGTAATGTATAAAAACAAAATAAGTTTTAAAAGATTTGATTATCCAAGCACACTAAAACCTGATGTGTCTAAAAAAATGGAAACCATTGCGACAGGATTTATAAAAAGGACAAATTTTGACAATGGCATAATAAATATTGAGTTTTTTTATAATCCAAAACAGGATTATGTAAAAATAATAGAGGTAAATCCAAGAATGTGCTCCCAGTTTGCAGATATTATGGAGAAAGTAAATGGTGTTAATACTTATGAGATACAGCTTTTCATATCACTTGGCATTGACCCTGAAGTACTATTTAAAAGCAGTCTTGGATTAAAAAAATACAATTACTCATCAAGTTTTGTGCTTAGAAGCTTAAAAGACAAAAAAATTAAAAGACTGCCTTCAGAAAAACAGATTAAGGCTATCAGAAGTATTTTTCCAGACATAAGGATTGAAATTTACGGCAGTAAAAACAAAAAATTATCAGATGAGTTAAATGATATGAATAGCTACAGATACGGGATAATAAATCTGGGAGCAGACAGCAGAAGCGAACTGCATTCAAAATATAAAAAATGTATTTCAATGCTTGATTTTGAATTTGAATAAAAAATTCAACATTATTTTAGGTACTCTATTTTAAATGTAATATCTGACTGATTATATTTCCATGCGTCCCAATCCGCATCATTATCCGTAATATAGGGGTCAAACCTGAACATAAGCTCAAGGCCAAAAATTTCATCATCAATCCGTTTTTGCATAAACTCTGTGAAATCTGATGATTTCAATATGAAATTTCCACCCTGCTCCTGTGGTATTTCATGCATTGTGTTCCAGCCTGAACCATCAGACTCCATAATAATGAGCTTATTAAAAATTGAAACATCGCCCATTTCCTGGTCAAGATCAAATTTAATTGATGCCTCTTTTACATTCTTTCCTGACAGGGATGAAAACTCATAAGTAAGGAAACCGCTTACCGGGGCCGCCACAGCACAGTCTGCCGTAACTGGTGCATCTCCAATAATAATAGAGTCACCTTCAAAATAAACATCATCGATAGCAGGGTTTTCAGGGTCAATATAATAACCCGTATGGTCACTGTAAACAGGTATGCTCACAATTTCCGTTTCTGGTTCAGTTAGGCCATCCTGGTCATCATCATTTTTAGTTTCTGCAGGACCACAGCCCCATGAAAGATCTATTGTCTTTACAGCTGTACCTTCTGTGTTGGCCGCTGTCGCTTTAAGAGTATATGAAGGGTTTGACCTTGTCAGGTTTACCTGCGCCTTGTGCTTGCCCCATGCGCCGTTACTGTCATCCTTGCTCCATTTAAGATCCGGTACAGGATTTCCTTGCACTATTGCCTCAACCCTGTAAAAGCAAACATCATCTTCTTCTGAATAAAGCGGCCCTTCATAAATTTTTAAGATAATACCTGGCGAGCTGTTTTCTGATTCTTCTTTATTTTTGATATCTTCTTTATTGCCGTTATCCTTTTCTTCGTAACCGGAAGAGTCATTGTCTTCATTACCGATATCCCTGTCAATGTCAATTTTTCCTGAGCCGGACTCTTTATAATCCTGTTTTGCGCCGCACGCATTGCAAACGGCTGAAACACTGAATAAAATCACGGCAATAAAAACTGAAAATAAAATATATATGATACTTTTTTCCGAAAAAAATCTTTGCATATATTTTTTCACTCCGGTCCTGTCCAATAAGATTTTATAAAATCAATTTTATTTAATAATGAATCATTTTCAGACAATATAATTAAAAGACCGTAATAGACATTCCATCGTATGCAATAGTGAAATCCAGCTCCTGTCCTGCATATTCAATGATTTTTTTTTCTGCCTCCTCGTAGCTTATGCTGACAATCTGCTTTCCTGCATGAGTTATTATAAGCTTTGGTATTGAATATTTTTTGCACCAGTTTACTATTGTCTTTATCATTGCGTGGCCAAAAAGCTGCCCGTCTTTATTTCTTACCATATTAACATTTAAAGATGAGCCGTCAGCAATCAGTAAGTCAAGGCCGTCAAGGACATTATCTTTACCGCCTTTTATATCGACTATGTCCGGCGAATATAATAGTTTTTTGCCGCAGCTTATTCTGTAGCATACTGCAGGGCACCTCAGAGAGTGTATGACTTCAAAGGCTTGCACTTTAATATCTTTTACTGTGTAAATGCTTCCAGTTTCAATAATTACATAATTGTCTGGTTTGCGTATGCTGTAATCATAAGTAACTGAAGTAAGATATACCGGCACGGATATTTTTTTATCAGGCTCTTTTACAGTCCATATATAATGGTCGGGGTGGGAATGAGTTATAAAAATGGCGTCAAACTCATTTATTTTTTTATCAAGAGAAGGGTTATGCTTTAATCCATAGTCAAAAAGTATGCTGGCTTGTGGTGTTGATAAAATCATTGATGTGTGGTATTTGTGGAGCTGGCTTTCCTCCTCTATCTCCCCTTTTGTCCCGGGAAAAGTTAGCGTGATTTTGGGCTGTTTTACTTCAGTAAATTTTGCTTTCATGGCTTTCATTTTATTAAATATTTTATCAATTTACTGCTTTTATTAAATAGCCCTATATTATTTCCAGGGCTTTTTTCTGATTTTTCATGCAGAAATATTTGTGCGTGTCCTGTAAGCGCAGCCACTTTTTGCCCATTCTATTTAGAATAAAATATTGCCT
>JAFGMJ010000022.1 GCA_016927635.1 Actinomycetota bacterium | reverse complement strand
TATCATGTTCCTGCCGAAATAATTTGTATTTAATTTTTTTTGGACTATATCCGGTCTTAAATAATCCATTTGCGTTATTTATAATGTTTTTTCCTGATTTAACTGAACAAATAATTATCTTTTGCTTTCATATATATTTTACATCATATAAAACAATAAAAAAGGCGATAAAGCATTTAATTAAATATTTGCAGGCTGTGAATTATCTTGTGAAACCAGAAAAACCTGTAGACGTCTAACAAAAAGATTGCAAACTAAAAAAAAGAAAGGCGAAAGGCTGAAATTTGAATAAACTTAACAAAGAAGAAATTGAAAAAATCCTGCCACACAGGGATCCCTTTTTGCTTATCGATGAGGTAACAGATATAATTCCCGGGAAAAAGATCACTGCTGTAAGGTATGTCAGGCAAGAAGAATATTATTTTAAAGGGCATTTTCCAAAAAATCCAATAATGCCAGGCGTTTTGCTTCTTGAAGCTATAGCTCAGGCTGGTGCGGTGGCAGCTCTGGTTTTGCCGGAAAATAGAGGAAAGCTGATTCTTTTTGCCGGAATAGACAAAGCAAGGTTTAAAAGAATTGTAAGGCCAGGGGATGAAATAATAATCGAAGTAGAATTGACAGATTTCAGGCGTAATATCGGCAAAGCAAGCGGCACCGCAAAAGTAAAAGATGAGCTTGCCTGCTATTCAGAAGCAATGTTTGCAGTAACTTAAAAAACAGGGAAAAACCATATGACAGATAATAATAAAAAATTCATACTCATGTTTCCTGGCCAGGGTTCGCAATATATAAATATGGGTAGTTCTTTTCTGGAAAAAAATAAAAAATATTTAAATTATTTTGAAATTTCCAGTGAGATTTTTGGTGAAAATATTCTGGATATAGTGCAGAACAAAAATGAAAAGGGAAGCCTCCTTGAAAATACCCGGTACAGCCAGATAGCGATATATACCCTGAGCTGTGCATTGAACGATTTTTTATGCAATGAATTGGGAGTTTATAAAAAATCTGTAGTTTCTGTTTTAGGTCACAGCCTTGGCGATTACAGCGCCCTTTATTGCTGTGGAGCTTATGATTTTGCAAAGGGAGCCGAGATAGTGTCTTTCAGAGGCAAAATAATGGCCCGGTCGCCCCAAAGGCAGGACGGCAATATGCTTATGGCTGCAGTTTTGGGTTGCGATATTGAAAGTATTGCAGAAGTGCTTGCCTCTTACAGGGATAGAGTATTTATAGCAAATAAAAATGATGCTTACCAGACTGTCATAAGCGGTTACACCGATGACGTAATTGCTGCGTCAGCGCAGTTAAAATCATGCGGCGCAAAACGAGTCATACCTCTTAAAGTAAATATTGCATCTCATTGTCCTTTGATGAGCCAGGCCGCATCAGAGCTTGATGATTACCTTAAAAAACACGCCAATTTTAAGGATATTGAAACCAGCTTTTTCTCTTCAACAGAACTGAAATTTATTGATAAAGAAAATATAAAAGAGATGCTGGTAAGGCAGTTATTAAACCCTGTTAACTGGAAAGGCAGCATTGAAATAATGGCAGACAAATTCCTTAAAAATTGTCCGGAAGGTTGCGCAGAAGAAGTGAGTTTTATTGAAATCGGTCCGGGAAAAGTCCTTTCAGGCCTTGTTAAGCGCATACTTCTACAAAAAAACCTTGGGCATGTAAATATATTTAATACAGATTCCATGGATGAAATTGAAAGGATAAACATATGAAACTCAATGATAAAGTCTGTCTTGTGACAGGAGGAGCGTCAGGCATAGGCAAAAAAATCTCTGAATATTTTCTTGTTGAAGGCGCAAAAGTATACATAATTGATATAAGCTATGAAGCGGCAGAATCTGTAATTGCAGGCTTTGAAAACATTTTCGGAAAAGACAGGATTTACTTTAAAAAAGCCAGTGTAACTGACCAGGCAGCAATTGAGCAGTGTATCGGTGAAATAATTGCAGCAGAAGGTACAATAGATGTCCTTGTTAATAATGCCGGGATAACTGCAGACAATCTTTTACTCAGGATGAGCCTTGAAGACTGGAAGAAAGTCATTGACATAAATCTCACAGGCGCATTTATCTGTTCAAAAAGTGCCATCAGGCATATGGTAAAAAACAAAAGCGGAAGGATAATAAACATATCCTCTATTGTAGGCGTAAGAGGAAATGCGGGACAGTGCAATTACTCTGCCTCCAAGGCCGGGTTGATAGGATTTACAAAATCACTTGCAAAAGAAGTTGCAATCAGAAATATCAATGTTAATGCAATAGCTCCCGGATATATTGAAACAGAGATGACTGCAAGACTTGGAGAAAAAATAAAAGAAAGCCTGATAAATACAATACCATCCGGAAAACTTGGTAAACCCGAGGATGTGGCAAAAGCTGCAATATTTCTTGCGGGTCCTGACTCAGATTATATTACCGGTACAGTTTTAAGCCTGGATGGAGGAATGGGAATTTAATACAGTTTACAATCAAAACATATATTTATTATAATCAGTAAAAGGATAAAGTGTATGGAAGAAAAAAACAATTGCGACAGACGGGTAGTAGTGACCGGTATGGGAGTTTTGTCATCAATAGGCACGGGCCTGGATGAGTTTTCAAAAAATCTTTTTGACGGTAAATCAGGCGTGAGCCTTATAGATACATTTGACACCTCGGGGCACTCTTCAAAAATAGCTGCGCAGATAAGTGATTTTAAAGCAGCAGATTATATGGATTTTAAAGCTGCAAAAAGGATGGACAGGTTTGCGCAATTTGCAGTCGCAGCAACTTCCCTTGCAATAAAGGATGCAGACCTTGTAATAGACAGCACAAACCAGGATGAAGCTGGCGTATATATCGGCAGCGGAATAGGCGGGCTGCTTACACTTGAAGCTCAACATAAAATCCTGCTTGAGCGGGGTGCAGAAAGGGTAACGCCATTTCTTATACCAATGATAATCTGCAATATGGCTTCTGCACAAGCTTCAATATTTTCAGGCGCCAGGGGCCCTGTAAGTGCAGCAACGACTGCATGTGCCGCAGGCTCAAATTCAATAGGGGACGCATTTGAGATTATAAAAAGGGGCGATGCCAAAATAATGATTACAGGCGGCAGTGAAGCTGCAATAACTCCTCTTGGCATGGCAGGATTTTCAAATATGAATGCCATGTCCTCAAGAAATGATGAGCCTCAGCGGGCTTCAAGGCCATTTGACAAAGACAGGGACGGTTTTGTCATGGGGGAGGGGTCAGGTATTTTAATAATAGAAGAGCTCCAGTATGCGCTTTCAAGAGGAGCAAAGATATATGCCGAGATATTTGGTTACGGCATGAGCGGAGAAGCTTTTCACATGACAGCTCTTGAAGAGTCTGGAAGCAATGTGATAAGGTGCATAAACAATTGTCTTAAAGAAGGAAATGTCGCGCATGAACAAATAGCTTATCTTAATGCTCATGGGACTTCCACGGTTTTAAATGATATTGTCGAAAGCGTGGCAATAAAAAAATGTTTCGGTGTTCATGCCTCCAGTATTAATGTAAGTTCAACCAAATCCATGCATGGCCATTGCCTTGGGGCAGCAGGAGCCATTGAAGCTATAGCTACAATACTTGCTGTTCAAAACGATATTGTCCCGCCCACTATTAATCTTGATAATCCTGATGAAAATTGCGGTGGACTTGATTTCACTCCTAACAAAAGCGTTAAAAGAAAAGTTGACTATGCGCTTTCAAACTCAATGGGCTTTGGAGGGCACAATGTTACTATTGGATTTAAAAAATATGAGTTATAGACATTGTTTTAAGCTGAGATAATAAAAAAATGGAAAAAATAACCTGTAAAAAATGCAAGAAAACCATAAATGAAAATGATTTTTACCAAAATCTGAAAGTCTGTCCAAAATGCGGCTTTCACGACATAATGAATGCAAGAGAAAGAATATTGTCAACTGCAGACATGGGCAGCTTCGTTGAATTTGCTGAAAATATTACTTCTGTTGATTTTTTGAATTTTTACGATTTGAAATCATATAATGAAAGACTTTCAGAAGCTAAACAGAAATCAGGGCTCAATGAAGCAATAATTACCGGTGAGGCCACAATTAAAGGCATTCGCACATCAATATGCGTTATGGATTTTAATTTTATGGGCGGAAGCATGGGCAGCGTTGTTGGTGAGAAAATAAAAATAGCTGTTGAAAACAGTATTTCAAAAAAAATACCCTTAATAATTTTTACCGCATCCGGCGGAGCAAGAATGCAGGAGGGCATAATCTCACTGATGCAAATGGCAAAAACAGTTTCATGCATAAACAGGTTAAAAGAAAATAATATCCCTTATTTCTGCGTTATTACCCACCCGACAACTGGTGGAGTAAGCGCAAGTTTTGCAACAATTGCAGATATTATCATAACAGAGCCGGGCGCCCTTTTCTGTTTTGCCGGCCCAAGGGTAGTCGAGCAGACCATAAAAAAAGAAATTCCCCAGGATTTTGGCCTTGCTCAAAGGAATTTGAAAAATGGCCAGGTTGATATAATTGCCCAGCGTAAAGAAATAAATGAAGTGCTCGCATTGCTTCTCAGCCTTTTCACCGGGCAGATACCCAAAGAAGAGAATAAGATATAATAATGTTTATTTGACGGGCTGTAATTATGGAAGTGGATAAAATAAAAAATTTGCCAAAAAGTTTCTTAAAGGACTCTTTAAAATCTATATTTAAAATTGAGAAATTAAAGAGAATCACCGGGTTTACCGGTGTTCATTTTAATGACGCAGAAAAAAAACTTGCCCAAAAAATTGAAAACTACAGGCATGTTGAAAGGGAAGCTTTAAAGACATGGCGGATAGTACAGCTGTCAAGAGATGAAAAACGGCCGCACACACCTGATTATATAAATGGTATTTTTGAGGATTTTATACAGCTGTCAGGCGACAGGCTGGGCATGGATGACAAATCCATAATAACAGGACTTGGCAGGCTGGACGGGCGCACTGTTGCAGTCATTGGTCATAATAAAGGAAAAGATATAAAAGAAAGAGTTGAATTTAATTTCGGTTCAAGCATGCCCCAGGGATACAGGAAAGCAATGAGAATAATGGAAATTGCCCAAAGATTTGGCTTTCCGGTAATCACATTTATAGATACTCCCGGAGCTTACCCTGCACTTGAAGCTGAGGATTCCGGACAGGCAGGAGCTATTGCAAAAAGCATATGCACCATGTTTTCACTGACTGTTCCCACAATAACTGTTCTCATAGGGGAGGGCGGAAGCGGCGGAGCCCTTGCTCTTGCAATAGGAAATTATGTAATGATGCTTGAAAATTCGACATATTCTGTAATTTCGCCTGAGGGATGCGCTTCAATACTCTGGAGGGATTCATCGGTTGCAAGGCTTGCATCGAGGGCTTTAAAGCTTACTTCCAGGGATCTTTTTAAATTAGGGGTCATAGATAAGATAATTTATGAACCTGCAGGGGGAGCGCATAATAACCCCGAGAGAATGATAAGAATAGTAAGAAGTTATTTAAAAAACACCTTAAAAAAATTCTGCAGCTCAAAAGATTTTGATTTTAAAAAACACAGAGCTCAAAAATACGAGGCTATGGGCTTTGTCAATTTAACTGACCGACAAAAAGTATGATTTTATCACCCTGACTTATCTGTTCGGAAGGCTGGGGAAATTGTGAAATTACAGCATTTTTCTGTATGGAGTAATCCACATCAATATAATTTATCTCATATAAAATATTGATTTCGGCAAGTCTTTGCTGTGCAATACTGATATCAAGACCTGAAAGATCGGGCACTGTTATAAGCCCTTCATTTGTTGAAATAAAAAGATATACAATAGTGTTTTTTTCAACGGCAGAGCCCTCGGCAGGCTCGGTTCCTGTTACTGTACCCGGAGGCAATGAAAGCTCTGATTTTATTTTTGTATAGACATTCAGCCCAAGAGCCTCAAGGTTTGATTTTGCAAAATAATAGTCATAACCTTTGAAATCAGGTATGGTCACAAGTTCCCTGCCTTTGCTTACGGTAAGGTCCACGCCGCTGCCGTACTCAACCTGGGCCAAAGGGGAAGGATTTTGCCCTAAAACCATTCCTTTATTTAAAAAATCGCTGTACTCTTCTTTTACTTTACCTGTTTTAAGTCCGACAGATGCCAGCATCTCTTCAGCATCACTTAAGGAAATACCTGCAAGGTTTGGAACATCAGTAAAAACTGACTCTATTCCTTTGCTCACATATACTTCTATTTCAGAATTTTTTAGCACTGTTTCTCCGTTTTGGGGCTCCTGGCTTATTATAAAACCTTCCGGGACCTGTTCATTAAAAACTTCAGATTTTACAATTATTTTTAAGCCGGAATCAGAAAGTATTTTTTCTGCACTTTTTAATTCTGTGTTTACAAGCTGTGGTACATCAACCAGGTTTTTATCAAGCCGAAACTGATCCAATTTATTCTGCGTGATTATAAAAAGCGTCATGAATATAAATGATAATGCAAGAAACAAAACAGATAAAGCCAGAAGCGAAATGAGTATTTTTTTATATCTCGAATACTCAAAAACTTTTATTCCATTTATATTTTTGTCTCTTGTTTGATAACTCAGGTTGACAGGCTTTTTAAAAACAATATTTTTATTGGCACTTATTTCAGATTGTTGATAAAGAGCAGGTTTGTTTTCAATATAGCTCTTCAGGTCTTTCTTTAAATCTCTTATATCCTGGTATCTGTTATCAGGATTTTTTTCAATACATTTCATAACAATATATTCAAGAAAAACAGGTATTTCTTTTACTATTTCCGATGGCGGCTGGGGCCTTTCGTTTATATGTCTTATGCTTATATCGATTGAGCTTCCGCCCCTGAAGGGAACATCAGATACAAGCATTTCATACATCAGTATGCCAAGAGAATATATATCCGTCCTGTTATCAAGTGATTTTCCCTGAGCCTGCTCAGGAGAAATGTAATGTGCTGTTCCAAGTATGTTTATTGTTCTCGTTGTATCAATTGTGGTGTACTTTGCTATGCCAAAATCAGTTACTTTGAGATCTCCTTTATCATCAATCAGGACATTCTGGGGCTTTATGTCCCTGTGTATAAGATTGTTATTATGAGCAATTTCAAGCGCATTACATATCTGTATTGCATAAGAAGCAGCAGTTTTAGGATCAAAGGCGCCCTTTGAATCGATTACCTGTTTTAAGCTCCGGCCATTTATGAATTCCATCACTATAAAATAGAGCCCTTCAAATTCTCCATAATCATAAACCGATATGATATTTGGGCTTTTAAGCTTTGAAAGTATCTGGGCTTCTTTTTCAAATCTTGCAGTAAAACTTCTGGTGCCGGCATATGCCTCATGAAGTATTTTTATGGCTACTTTTCTTTTTAGCTTTGTGTCCATGCCCTCATACACATCGGCCATACCACCGGATGCAATCCTGTGCAGAAGCATGTATCTTTTGTCTATAAGGGTACCATAAAACCTGTCTTTATTTTTATCCGGACGGATATTTTGAATGTTTTGAGGAGAGTCTTCCATTTTAAACTTTAATGATTATAGCAGTAATATTGTCAAGGCCGCCATTTTCTTTAGCCTTTAAAATAAGTTCATCTGTGATTTTGCCGGGTTTTTTGTATTTTACTATTATTTGATTTATTTCTGCATCTTTTAACATTGAATTAAGGCCGTCAGAACATATCAGCACTATGTCATTTATTGAAATACCTGTTTCTATATAATCTGAGGTAAAACCTTCTTCAAGCCCCAGCACATTTTCAAGGTAGTTTCTCAAAGGGTGAGAAAAAGCCTCTTCATATGTTATGAGGCCGTCCCTGTACATTTTGCCTACAAGCGTATGATCTTCAGTCAGCAAACTGAAACTGCTTTTACTTTTTAAATATACTCTTGAGTCTCCAGCATGTATAATATGAAGCACAGCATTTTTAGCTTCCCCAGTTATATAGCAGCCGGTAAAAGTAGTGCCCATTCCATTGTATGCAGGATTTGAAAATGCAAGATCAAGAACTTTATTATTTGCATGTGAAATAGATGCCTTAAGAAGCTTTTCTATGGGTTTATCATCGCCACTTTCTATTTCAGGGCCTGAATTAGAGTTAAAATACCTGACAAATTCCTCAACTGCAGTTTTGCTTGCAATTTCACCAGCATTATGGCCCCCCATACCATCAGCGACAATGAAGAGCTTTTCCGAAATGTAATAATAATCCTCGTTTTGCTTCCTGTAATTGCCTGTATCCGAATTTGCGTAGTATTCCATGAAGACATTATATTCTATAATCTTTTAATAAAAAAGGTTTGCTGATTTATCTAAAAATTAAAGATAAAATACGGCTATATAAAAATCTTTTTAAAATGGCTGTAACTTATACCGGCTTCGCCTATAAATCTCGGATTCTTAGCGCCTTTTTTTTCATCATTGTGATAATCCGAACCTCCCGTAAAAAATTTTACCCTTTTTTTATAATCTGCTTCGACCAAATCCTGTATCTGCCTATTTGTTAAGCTGCCTTTATATGATGTCTTATTATAAGTGTAGCAGGATTCTATGCCATCAAGCCCGGCAGATATGAGTATATCTATGTAATCTTTTCTTTGAGAGGCTTTTATATCCATAGAATTTATTTTTTCATCAATCAAATATGGATGAGCTAGAACAGCAAGACCACCTGATTCTTGGATTATTTCAATTGCTTTAAGAGGATTTATTTTTTCTCTTCTTACATTAAATACCGGGTCGTCCCTGACAAAGAGCTTTGCTTTTTCCCATGATTCAAAATAGCCTTTTTGAGCCATAAGTTCAAATATATGTTTTCTCTGCACTTCTTCCGGTTTTCTTTTAAGCAATTGGCCATTTTCATCTATAAACTCAAGAATTTCTTTTTCATAATCTATCTGGAAGCCGTTGCTGTTTAAAATTTCGCAAAGTTTTTTATATGCCAGAGGTTTTGAAGCTGCTGCCCTTTTTTCCTCCTCAAGCAGTAGTCTGTTTTGCCAGTCAAGCTCATACCCTATTATATGCACATCATCCACATAAGAGTCGCATGAAAATTCATATCCAAATACAAGCTCGATCCCTTTATCTGAGGCTATTGTTTTAAAAAAATCAGGATTTTTTGGAGTTATATCATGGTCCACAATACCGATTGCTTTCATATTTAAGTTTGCTGCTTTTAATATCAGTTCCTCATAAGTGTCGTTTCCGTCAGACATTTTTGTATGGCAGTGAAGGTCGCATTCATATGCAGGCTTATATTTAACAATCATTTTAAGTCTTTTCCTTTTATTTTGTTTTAAGTTATAACCAATAAAAATTGATATTTAAAATATTTTTAAAAATTGGCTTTGATATGGAAAATATATTAAGCTTTATTTGTACTTCCGAAAATATCCATATATTTTTTAACAAGATCTTTTACCTGCTGCTGCACAAAACTGATTTTTTTTACAGGCTCATATTCGTCAGGATGATCTTCAATATATTGCCTGCAGGAATCTATATAAATATGCTTTATTTCAGTTGAGATATTCATCTTTGATACACCAAAGGATATAAGCCGTTTAAGATCTTTTTCCGCAAGGCCTGAGCAACCATGAATAACAATAGGAAAATCAGTAAGGTCCATTATTTTTCCAAGCCTGTTGAAATCAAGCTCGTATTTTGAATCATAAAACCCGTGTTTCGTGCCAATTGCAACTGCAAGTGAATCAATTCCTGTCTTTTTTTGAAATTCAACAGCTTTTTCCGGGTCTGTCAGAAGCACTTCGCTGCTGTCAACGCTTATATGCTCTTCTTTTCCGCCTATATGCCCCAGCTCGCCTTCAACTGATACATTTTTACTGTGAGCAAGTTCAACGATTTTTTTTGTTATTTTGATATTTTCTTCATAAGGATATGAAGAGCCGTCAATCATGACAGAGCTCCAGCCAGACAATATGCAATTTTTAATTATTTCAGTATTGGTGCCGTGATCCAGTATCATAGCAACAGGCACATCGCTCTCATCAGCAAGCTCCTTTATTATTGCAGGAAGAACTTTATATCCAAGTTCCAGGACTGTTTTTTGTGATGTCTGCACAATAACCGGGGACCTGTTTTCTTTTGCAGCCTCAAACACAGCAACGAGGGAGGTATGATTTACAATGTTAAATCCGCCAACTACATATTTTTGCTCTCTTGCTTTTATTAGCATTTCCTTTGTGTTAACATATGCCATTTTATCCTCCCGGTTTGATTAAATTATTTTTGTTTTAAATTATAAAACATAATGCAATATATTGCAATACTGCAATTATTAATGGGTTGCTGCTTGATTATTAAATATTATTATGTGATAATATTTTGAATTTTTAAAGATTTCAAAGTCCTTATAAATATGCTTTTAAAAGAGGTGGCTTTTTTAATAAGATGAATATAATTGTTTGCATAAAACAGGTACCCGGCACATCAAAAGTAAAGGTTGACCCCCAAACCGGTGTGCTTATAAGGGATGGTATAGATTCAAAAATGAACCCTTACGATCTTTATGCACTTGAGACTGCATTAAAGCTAAGGGAGCAGTACGGGGGCAAAGTAATGGTCATAAGTATGGGGCCTCCGCAGGCTGTGGATGTAATAAAAGAGGCATATCTGATGGGCGCTGATGATGGTATACTTTTATCTGATAAAAAATTTGCTGGTGCTGATGTGCTTGCCACTTCATATGCGCTATCACAGGGCATACTTCAGTTTAAAGATTTTGACCTTATTATTACAGGAAAGCAGACAACTGATGGCGATACGGCACAGGTTGGCCCTGAGATTGCAGAATACCTGAAAATACCACATATTTCAAATGTAATAAGAATTATAAAGGCAACAGATAAATATATATTGCTTGATATGGATCTGCCTGAATATACAGGAACGGTAAAGGTACTTTTCCCCTGCTTAATAACTGTGGAAAAAGATATATTTCAGCCAAGGCTACCGTCGTATAAAAAGAAAATTGCAACCATGGACAGGCCAATAAAGATACTGGGAATAGCGCATATGGATGATAAAAATGAAAAGAATTACGGCCTTGCAGGTTCACCCACCCAGGTCGAAAGAATCTTTCCGCCAGATGAGAAATTTGACAGGGAGATATGGACAGGCAGTGGAGAATCGCTCGCAGAAAAAATGACGGAAAAATTAAAAGAGCTAAAGTTTATTTAAATATATGGACAGATTAAAAATAAACCAGGAAAAGATAGATAAAAAAACAGCAGAAAAGCTTATAGAGCTATGCCCTTTTAACGCTTTTGAATACAAAAATAATAAGCTTGAAATTAACGCTGCCTGCAAAATGTGCAAACTTTGCGTCAAAAAAGGCCCTCCAGGCGCAGTGGAGTATATAAAAGAAGAAGAAACGGGAATTGATAAAAGCCTCTGGAAAGATATTGCAGTATATGTGGAGCACAGCAGGCAAAAGATACATCCTGTAACATATGAGCTTATTGGAAAAGCCAGGGAGCTTGCTTCAAAATCAGGATATAAAGTATATTGCCTGATGCTTGGATTTTCAATATTTGAAAGCGCTGAAGAACTTCTTTATTATGGGCCTGATGAAGTTTTTATTTATGATTATAAAGAACTCCAGTCTTTTAAAATTGAACCTTATACTGCAGCATTTGAGGATTTTATAAACAATATCAAGCCTTCAGTTATACTTGTGGGCGCTACAACAACAGGGCGCTCCCTGGCGCCCAGGGTTGCGGCAAGATTTAAAACAGGCCTTACTGCTGACTGCACATATCTTGATATAAAAGAAAACTCAGACCTTGTGCAGATAAGGCCTGCATTTGGCGGAAACATAATGGCGCAGATAATAACGCCCAATTGCAGACCACAGCTTGCAACTGTGAGATACAAAGTGATGGAAAGCTCAAAAAGAATGCCTGAAAAAAATGGAAGAGTAACGGTATGCAGCATGGATGTCAATAAACTCCAGTCAAATATTGCTTATATAAGTATTGCTCATAAGGAAATCGAGGAGAATATATCTGAGACTGAAATAATTGTTGTTGCCGGAAGAGCAATAAAAACTAAAAAAGATATGTCACTGGCTTATGAGCTGGCAGAGGTTTTGGGCGGCAGTTTTGCCGGAACGCGTCCACTTGTTGAATCCGGCTGGATAGATTCAAAAAAACAGATCGGGCTTAGCGGAAGGACTGTAAAGCCAAAACTGATAATAACTCTTGGAGTTTCGGGTGCAGTACAGTTCACAGCAGGCATGAAAAGTGCAGATTATATTTTTGCAATTAATAAGGACCCTGAAGCGCCTATATTTTCTGTTGCCCACTATGCTGTCGTTGGAGATATTTATGAAATAGTGCCTAAACTTATTGAAGATATTAAAATTGCAAAGTCCACACAACCGTCTACACAATATCATGTTCCTGTTTTTGAATAAAAGGAGAAAAATATGGATTTAAAATGCTTATGTAAAAAAGAATATAAAAAAATTGATAAAACTGATATTGATCATTTGAAAAATATAATAGAGCCAGGAAGAATTTTAATTAATGAAGAAATAAGTGAAGATTTTTCCCATGATGAATTAAACACTGTGAGGGGTTATCCCGAAGTGCTTATAGAACCTTTAAGCGCAGATGAAATCTCAAAGATTTTAAAATATGCATATGAAAAAGATATACCCGTTGTTGCAAGAGGATCAGGCACCGGTCTTGTTGGCAGCTGTGTGCCCCTCAACGGAGGTATAATGCTCAGCATGTTGCGAATGAATAAAATCCTTGAACTTGATGAAGAAAATCTAACCCTTACTGTTGAGCCTGGCGTACTACTAATGGAGATTGCAAAATTTGTTGAGGACCATGACTTTTTTTACCCCCCTGATCCTGGTGAAATATCTGCTACGATTGGGGGTAATATAAGCACAAACGCCGGAGGCATGCGGGCAGTGAAATACGGCGTTACAAGGGATTATGTAATGGGGCTTGAAATAGTGCTTCCTAACGGCACCATTTTAAATCCGGGTGGTAAAGTTGTAAAAGACAGTTCGGGTTACAGCATAATTGATCTTGTATGCGGTTCAGAAGGAACCCTGGCAATAATAACAAAAGCAATACTTAAGCTGCTGCCTCTGCCTAAAAAAACTATAAGTCTTCTTGTGCCCTATCCTGATTTAAATACTGCGATAGGTTCAGTACCAAAGATAATAAGGTCAAAAAAGATACCCACAGCAATAGAATTTATGCAGAGGGAAGTGATTCTTGCCGCTGAGGAGTATCTTGGAAAGAAATTTCCTGACAGTAGCGCAGACGCATATCTGTTGCTTACATTTGATGGCGGCAGCAAAGAAGAAATTGAAAAAGATTATGATGCAGTAGCGAAAATTTGTATTTCTGACGGAGCTTATGATGTATTTATATCTGATACTGATGAAAGAAAAGATATGGTCTGGTCAGCCAGAAAAGCCCTTCTTGAAGCTCTTAAAGCCTCTACTTCTGAAATAGATGAATGTGACGTAGTGGTTCCAAGAAATAAAGTTGCAGAATTTATAAATTATACAGACAGCCTTCAAAAAGAAAACGATATAAGAATAAGAAGTTTCGGGCATGCTGGAGACGGAAATCTTCATGTCTATGTTTTAAGGGATAAACTGGACGAAAAAACCTGGAAAGATAAACTGGCGCTTATTTTTAAAAAAATGTATTCAAGGGCTGAAGAACTTGGCGGTCTTGTATCAGGTGAGCACGGTATAGGGTATGCCAAAAAGGAGTTTCTGTCCAGTCATTACGGTTTAGAATATATTGAGCTGATGATGGGCATAAAAGCAGCTTTTGACCCTAAAAATATACTTAATCCTGGTAAAGTATGCCAGTTTTAAATTGGGGTTTTTAATTAAACCTATATTTCCTCACATTTATTAAGACTGCAGACTGCTGATTCTTTTAAGGCCCAGGCTTGCCCGTAATTCGGGTCTATCTGCAGCGCTTTATCAAAATATTTAACTGCTTCAGTGAAATTACCCGTCCTGTTAAGTATGGAGCCTTTCATGCACCAGGCGTCTTTAAATTCCGGATCTATCTTTATAACTTCATCATAGCAGCTTAGTGCTTCTTCATATTTATTAAGACTGATAAGAACAGCGCCTTTCATACACCAGGCTGATATATAACGCGGATCATAACGAAGGGCTTTATCAAAATAATTCAAAGCATCTTTAAGATTATTCCTTCTATAAAGTTTTTTACCTTTTTCTGTTAAAACTTTTGGTTTGTTTTTAAATAACATATAAATATCTCCCCTGC